>CAURDR010000004.1:0-54155 GCA_963523995.1 uncultured Candidatus Saccharibacteria bacterium
CAAAGCACCGACCGCCAATGAAACAACAACTTCCACCGCCAAAAATACGCCATAAACCCAAGCTGGGAGCGCCAAAATCAGCCACCATTTGCGGTTTTTTATTTTCTTAGAAGAACTTTCCAACATCACTGATCGTCACCAAAATTGTTAAGATTAATAGAATCAACATACCGGTTGCCTGAATATTTTCTTCACGCTCTTTCGTCAGATCTTTCTTAAATAAGCGGAAAATTGTCATCGTGAACCAGCGACCGCCGTCGAGCGCTGGGATTGGTAAAATGTTCATCACCGCCAGCGTCAGCGAGATTAACGCCGCCACGAAAATGATGTACTCAATTCCAGAACTGACAACTGACGGGAATAATACACCCAGTATGCCAATTGGTCCTGCTACGCTCCCGCTAACAGAGTCCAAATCAGCTCGTGCAGATTCTTTTGATTCTGCGGAGCCAAATATTTGTCCAATTGATCCATGCACGGTTTTTACTAATAGCACGCCAACACCTTTAATCGTTTCGTATGACAATTGCCCAGTAGCCACCACACCCACAATAGGCGCCGACCATGTGCTATACATTTTTTCCGTCTGCCCTGGAATAACACCCAAATATCCGCCAGTCTTCGCCGCCTTTTCATCATTCAGCTGGACATCAAGCGACGATTCTTTGCCGTCACGCTTGTACTTGACGTTGATTTTTTTGCTAGCATTCTCCTTCGTTACAATTGGCAACTTTCCCGCCTCTGTAAGCGACTGACCGTTTATCTCAATCAGTTCGTCATTAACCTTAAGTCCAGCTTTATCAGCAGGCGAACCTGGCGTAACTTTCGCTATCGCCACTGGCGAACGCCTAACCTCTGTATCAAATGGCAATTGGACTTGGTTCGACAGGATTTTCGGCATGCCAATTACTGCAAGAATCGTGAACAAAACAATTGCAGTTATCCAGTTCATCATAACGCCAGCCAGCAATATTTTCGTCTTTACCCAAAATGTCGATCCACCATATGTGCCCTCGCCTTTTGCAGAATCATATTCACCCTTCAGTCTGACAAATCCACCAAGCGGCAACCAGTTTAAGCTAAATGTTACGTTTTCACCCAAGAAACTTCGCTTTACTTTCCACTTTTTTGCGGCTGGCGGAAACCCAATTCCAAATTCCTCAACTTTAACACCATTTCTCTTGGCGACAATAGCGTGACCTAATTCATGCAAAACCACCAATAAGATGAGAACAAATAGCCCTAAAAGTACTCCCCAAACAATCATTTTCCAAACCGCCTATTCCGATTTGCATATTCCTCTAAAATCACCGACACGTCGTCCACCGTCATGTCTGGCCAATTCTTCTCAATAAACATCAACTCGCTGTACGCCGATCGCCACAACATAAAGTTGCTGAGCCGTTGCTCGCTAGAAGTTCTAACAATCAAATCACACGGCGGCACCTCTGGCGCGTATATATTTTCAGCAATCAACTCAGGCGTGACTTCCTCAGCAGAAACTCCAGATTGAACAATTTTTTTAACCGCGTCGGCAATCTCCAAATGTCCGCCATAATTCAAGCATAAAACCAGTTCTCCATTTTTCAGATCGGCAGTTTTCTCCTCAGCCTCGTCAATCGCTTTGATCAATTGATCCGACAAGCCTTCCCTGGATCCGATAACCCTCAAGCGAACCTCGTTTTCAATAAATATCGGCAGGTCAGCCTTCAGTATATTCAATAGCAATTTCATCAAATGTCGGACTTCTTCCTCTGACCGCTTCCAGTTTTCCGTACTAAAAACGTAAGCGCTCGCGTATTTCACACCTCGACGAAGAACCTCCAACGCCACGTCTTTTAGCGCGTTATAGCCCGCCAGATGCCCTTCGTATGTCGGCAAGCCATGCTGTTTTGCCCATCGCCGATTTCCATCAACAATAAACCCGATATGCTGCGGCAAACTCGCATTTTCACTCATTATCCGCCCTCCATTCATCAATTAATTTCACATCTTGAACATCTTTTTCACGACTGCGCCATTTTTTCCATCGATATAAAAACTCTAAATTAACGAACCTCACGCCATCATATTCTACCGCGTAATCAAGCAAATCATCATAGCTAACAGTCTGCCCATCAAAAACCCAGCCATCCCAAACTTCAGCCGAACCGTCATCTTTTACAAAATAAAAACGCTGATTATCGTCAAACTTTTTAAGCCAATCGCCACTTTCCTCGGAGAGCTTTTTCATCAAATCAGAACTCGCCGCAAGATCAATATCACTAGCTGGACGAATCCCCAATTGATCCAAAATCCCGCTACCAATAACAATAATTTGGTCCAACGGCAAATTCAACGCTTTCACTTTATCGGCAAAAGTTTCGCTCATTAAACGGTTAAGACGTCCTTTTCCTTCGCCTTAAACGCCTCGTCAATTTGCGCCTGCATCTTGCTCATTAAGCCGTCAATTTCTTTCTCTACACGCTTCAAATCGTCTTCACTCAACTCTTTGTTGTCCTTCATTCGCTTAGCGTCCTTAAGAGCATCTTGGCGAATATTACGCATCGCAATTCGAGCTTCCTCGACCTTCTCGCTAACCTGTTTCACTAGTTGATGGCGGCGCTCTTCAGTCAAAGCTGGAACCGGAACGCGAACTACTCGCCCATCATCAGATGGATTAAATCCTAGGCTTTGGTTATCGCGAATTGCAGAAGAAATTGCCGTAATGTTACTCGGGTCAAATGGCGTAACTAACAGCATTTGTGCCTCTGGAGCGGTTACGTTTGCAACCTGATTAAGTGGCATTTTTGAGCCGTAAGCCTCAACCATAACACCGTCAAGCATTCCAGCGTGCGCCCTGCCTGTTCGCACCTTCTTCAATTCATCTTGAAAAAAGCTAAACGCTGCATTCATTTTTTCTTCATAAGGGTTTGTGTCGAACATATTTCCTCCAATTTATCTATCCGTTATTATATCAAACTTCAAGCATCTTGTCTGCTAATTTTGCCTCGCACCCCGTGCTATAATAACAGAGTGATTTCTAAGATTAAGCTATACAATTTCCGGTCTTATCATCTGCACGAAGCGACTTTTAGCAATTCTGGTACGGTAATCGTTGGACCAAATGGCACCGGCAAGACGAATCTACTCGAGGCGGTTTACGTGGCGCTGCGCGGCAGTAGTTTTCGTGGCAGCCTTAGCGATTGTATGACGCTGAACGCCCCGCAAACAATTGTTCATCTGGAAGGCGATTTTGGCGAGCGACGTATTAAGCTAGACTCAATTTCCGGAAAAATCAACAAAGAATTCATCATCAATGAAGCTAAATCAAAGGCTTTAACCAGGAAAAATCGTCTGCCCGTCGTTTTGTTTGAACCAAGCGAACTAAGACTAATTTCCTCTTCGCCATCCCGACGACGCGATTTTCTGGATGGCTTAATTGCCCGACTTGACCCTAAATACGACGCGGATTTAAGAGCTTTCAATCGCACTCTTTTGCAGCGCAACGAGCTCTTAAAATCTCACCAAGAAGACTCATCAATTTGGCGCGACAACCTGTTTGCTTGGGATATAAAATTTGTCCAATACGCGACCAACATTGCCCAAAAACGAGCCAAATTTCTCCAGATAAACGAGCCCCGCATAAAAAATTTATACGAATCTTTGGCGGGAAAAAACACACAATTATCCATTGAATATGGCGCTATTGTACCCCTGGAAAATTATGACCAAGCCCTACTCAATCGCTTAGGAAAATCCCGCGAATATGAAATAGTCACAGGATTTACTTCGGCTGGCCCACACCGTGAAGATTTCACAATTTTCCTCCATGATCAGCCCGCTATTAAGGTTGCTTCACGTGGCGAAATGCGAACCATTATGCTGGCGTTCAAATTATTAGAACTAGAACTTCAAACAGAAGTCAGCCAATCTCGACCGTTAATTCTACTGGATGACGTTTTTTCTGAATTAGACGCCACTCGCGAAAAACTTCTTCAGGAGACGATCCAGAATCATCAATTCATCGTCACCACGACAGATGCACGCCACCAAAAAGATGGCTGCTCAATAATCTCCACACAATAAAAAATCCGCCCTCTCACGTGAAAGCGGATTTACTTTTCCTAAGCTTATTTATGCTTGAATCGCATCGGAATTATTAGCTAATTCACCCAGAACAATCGCCACGTTATCTTCAATGATCTCATCATATTCTGGAACTCGTGCACGAATCCATGCGTCAATTTCTTCAGCTGGCGCGTCATTGTCCTGCATCTGTACCAACTCTTTCAGCTGATCATCGTCCAGAGATTCAACGATTTCTTCGCCAATTTGGCTATTGATCGTATCTTCTACGTGCTGAATCAGCGCTTGCATCTGATCTTCTGGTAGATTGATGCCGATTGAATTCAGCTGTGCCTTGGTGACTATTGTTACTCGAATGTTTAATTGGGTTTGGTCGTTATTCATGATTTTATAATATCCTTTTTATGTTTTATTATCAATTATGCTTATTTACCGTTGCTTGATTCGCTATTTGCCTCAACTGGGTCAAGTTTGTTGGCGACCGCCCTAGCAGCCCTACCGACAGCCCTACCAGCTCCCGCAACAGCCCTTCTACCAAGATTCATCATCCAGTTCGCGCCCTTGCCAGCAACCCGCGCCAACTTATCTTTGGCAGATTCCCATTTATCGCCGAGAGCCTCTCTGCGAGCTTGTCGTCGTGCGTTTTTACGTTCCCGGGCTTTTCCTGCACGCTCCTTCATGGCTTCCTTAGCTTTATCTATTTCACTCTTAGCCTTATCAATTTCTTCCTCGGCAGAATCAATCTTACTCTTCTGCTCACTAATATTAAATTCAGCAATCTTCAACTCCGCTGCGGCAGCCTCAGCCAGATGATGCTTTTTATCAGCCTCCAGGCGCAACTCCTCATTCGTTTGATCAGCTTCAAATGCCTTCTTTGCGGCGTCATACTCAGCGGCAGCTTTCTTAGCCTTCTCTTCCGCCTCTCGTCGTCTCTTTTCTGCTTTTTCCAGCTTGGCGGCAGCCTCTTTTTGCTCTTGCTTAGAGTTTTTTACAGTCTCTTTATTGCTATCAATTGTCGACTTGTCAGCCTTATTGTCTGCCTTATCCTGCTCCCGCGCTTCGTTATATTTCTGCCTATCCAACTCGCGCTGTTCTTTAGCCTTAGCCCGAGCTTCCTTGCGTTCTTGACGAGCTTTTTGCCTTTCTTCTTTTCGCGTACGGGCTTCTGAGGCTTTCTGAAGAATAAACTCTCGACCGCCCGCAAACAATTCCGCAGCCTTATTCTTTGCTTCAGACAAAGTATTGCCTATATTTTCCTTAGCGCGTCCAGCTCCTTCAGCAATCTGTCCAGGTAATTCAGAACCCCGACTCACGCCAATATAAAAACTATCTTTCAAACCCTTCCATACGCGACCAAGACCTTCTTTAGCCTTATTCTTCAGCGCAGCAACTATCTCCTGACCGTCAGCAATACGCTCATCACGCGTTTTCTTCTGTAACTCCGTAGTCGGATATTGTCTCGTCGTCCCATAAGCTTCGCCCTCGTAATTAACCTTCACCTTGGGTTTGTCTGAATTTTGCTCCGCAGGTGTATTTTCGTCTGGATTTTTCTCCGCAGTCGCTCCTGCTTCATCCTTAAGAGCCTCTCCAGCAGCTACTACTCCTGCCCACGCATCTTCCGGAGAAGAACCTTGTGCGGAGTCTCCTTCCGAAGAATTAACTGTATTTTTGTCTAATTCACTCATATCTTTCCTTTTTTGTTTTTACTATCATTTTTGATATGTAACCATACTAGCACATATTTGCGATATTGTCAATATGCTTGTGGTAAATATTGACAAAATAAAAAATCGACCGCATTACTACGGCCGACTTCTTCTCTGCGTGAAAATCTATTCGCTTACGCCCAGCTCAATTCGCTTGAATTGACGAACCACGATGTTCTCACCTAATTTCGCAATCGCTTCCTTAATGTGTTGCTCAACAGTCTTAGAATCGTCCAAAATGTATGCCTGACTCATAAGAACCTGCTCAGCAAAATGCTTCTTCAATTGACCTTCAACGATCTTCTCGCGCATTTCTTCAGGTTTGCTTGCCAAAGATTCGCTCGCCATAAGTTCAGCTTTAACGCGCTCCATTTCCTCCGCTGGAATGTCAGCTTCAGAAACATACTTTGGGCTCATCGCTGCAATTTGCATAGCAACTTCGTGCGCCAATGTCTTAAAGTCGTCAAGTCGAGCCACAAAGTCGGTTTCACAGTTTACCTCAACGATAACGCCGATTCGACCAGAGTGAACGTAGCTTTCGATCAAACCTTCACGAGCTTCACGATCGCCCTTCTTTTCAGCTTTCGTCAAGCCTTTTTTGCGCATAGCTTCCAAAGCTTTATCGAAATCGCCCTCAGCTTCAACCAAAGCTTTTTTAGCGTCAGTCAAGCCTACGCCGGTCAATTCGCGCAATTTTTTAATATCATCAACAGAAACGCCCATCCTATTTCTCCTCTTTTTTAGCTGGTTTTTCTTCAACCTTTACGCTACCTGCACCTTCAGCAACAGCCGCAGTGAAGTAGTCTAATAGCAATTGAATACCCTTAACAGCGTCGTCATTACCTGGAATTACGTAATCAATTCCTGTTGGGTTAACGTTGGTGTCAACAATTGCAAATACCGGCACGCCCAAAGTTTGAGCCTCACGAACTGCATTTGCGTCAGTCAATGCGTCAACTACAACAACAGCGCCTGGCTTGCCCATCAAATCCTTGATGCCGCCATATTTCATATTCAAGCTGTCAATTTCCTCTTGGAAACGCTGCACTTCAAGCTTGTTATAACGCTTTTCCAAGTCACCTGAAGCCATTCGCTTCTCAAGATTCTTCAGTTTCTTAATTTGCTGAGCAATAGTTGAACCGTTAGTCAACATACCACCAATCCAGCGCTCAACTACGTATGGCTGGTTGATCTTTTCAGCTGCTTCACGAACAACGTCTTTGGCTTGTTTTTTGGTGCCGACAAACAGAACCTTACGGCCTGATGCAGCGATTTTTGTCAATTCCGGCAAAGCCTTGTCCAAAGCTTCAACAGTCTTAGTCAAGTCAATAATGTGACTATCCTGACGCTTACTGTGAATATATGGCGCCATCTTTGGGTGCCAGCGGCTGGTTTTGTGTCCAAAATGAACACCTGACTCCAGCAAAGCCTTAATGTCTACCTTTACAGACATTCTCTTCTCCTTTTGCCTCATCCGCCCACGATTTGGAGTGTGAAACGGATTGTGTCATTAAAATTAGTTACCTGGCAATTATACCAAATAATCAGTAAATCTGCAAATATTACCCTTTCTCTAGCAATTGTCTAAATCGCGACAGACCATCAAAATTCTCACCATTTCGATACGGTCGCACTATATTTACCAACGCAGGTAAAGTTAACCTATAAATTCTCTCCCCCTTGAGAATCCCCCCTTCGATAGCACGATAAGCTATATCATCAACCTCACAGCCAAATGCGCTATCAGTCGAAGAATGTATACCTGTTACTCTACTCACACCCCAATCATTATGGTCATTTTTGAGTCTGTAGTAAGCCTCTACAGGATATGTCGCCTCCCCCCACAGAGAGTCCGCACCTATACCATTATCAATGTAGTTACTACTAGCTGCCATAACCAAAACACTTGCCTCATGACTCTCAGGATCATTATCTACTCCAAATCCTGCAATTCGCTTCTTTACTTGATCACCGCTAATAATCCAATCATCAAGAAATAAAATCTTAGATCTCTTGTCAATCTCACCTCTACCGCCATACACTTTCAGCCTACCTTCATATTCTTCGAATTCATCGTCTGGAAATTTAGATAAGACCAGACTTAGAATATACTGACTACTTTTCATCTCGTTTTTAACACGACACTGACTTAGCGAATTTCCTACGTCAATATAGACCGGCTTATTATCAACCTCCAAATGATGCCTCAGCCTTTTTGCTAGCGCGTTTGCTGCGAAATTTAGTTCCGGCATGCCCAAAAACGCCAATTCATCTATTAATTCTTTAGCGCAATACTCCATGTAATCAGGTAAATAATGCTTTATCATCTCTATAAATTGCACAAAATCATTTATCGCTTCGTATTCAGTCGTTTCACATCGACTTTCCATAAATGAAGGGTCGCTCGTTTCCGTGCCCAGATAATTATCCGCTTTTACATAGACCATAAGATTATCTCGACTAGCGTCTTGAGCCTGCGATAATAACTTTGGCGGCGCCACTGGGCTTAACTCACTCAAAGCATTAGGACTAGTCGGTAACTCAATCATGCCTATATTATGTCATAATTTCGCCAAAATAGCAAAGTTAAGGCTGCGGACTTTTGACATTTTCCGATAAATTATGTACAATTGAACAGTTATGAAAAGCAGTATTCACCCACAGAACTATCGCCCTGTCGTATTTAGCGACGAACAAGCGGGCTTCGCGTTCTTGACTCAGTCAACAGCGCAAACAACCGAAACTATCAAATGGGAAGACGGCAACGAATACCCATTAGTTAAGGTTCACATTTCATCAGCTTCACACCCATTCTTTACTGGTGAAGAAAAGATTATCGACACCGAAGGTCGTGTTGATCGCTTTAAGGCTCGTCAAGCAGCCGCTGAAGCTCGCCGAGCAGCCTTGGCAAACAAAGCAAAGAAAGCCAACGCTAAAAAAGCAACTAAAACTGATTCTCCAAAATCAGATAAAAAGACTAAATAATCTGACAAATTAGTCCGACAATTCAAAAACCGCTCAATCACTGGGCGGTTTTATTTTACGCTAGTTCAATCTGACAATACTTATCTCGCGACATAATATTTCACGGCCTCCCCGCATCTTTGCAGCACATAAGCGGTGAGCGCCGTCCCCTTGTAAGGCTAAAAATACTCCGCCGTCAGAGTCTATGATAACATCTACCTTGCGTATTGGAGGACTAGTTTTCGGATCCATTTCTGCGTAATAATATCACGGCTACTTTTTCCACCTTTCGATTCCGACACTCGCCCTTCTCGCCAATCTTTAATCATCGGTGCAGCCACAAATAATTCAACCGGCAATGGAATATCAGATTCCGGAATCGCTTTCATGTCAGGCCACTCACCCTCATATATAGATATTTTTGTTTCACTGGCAATATTACCTTTAATTGATTCATTCAAATCGCGTAGTGAAACTGGCTTCTCTATTGGATGAGTATCAATCTCAAACAAACTCTTCACAATCAAATCAACTCTCGAATCGTTTGCTGGTATATCATCTGGAAGATCTTCAATACACTGCACCAGTTCAGGCGACTTTCCGGCATCGCAAAACACCAACTTATCAGCATTTTCGTAAACCAAATCACGCGAATCAACCTTGCATTCTCTCATTATGTCTATATAATACAATACTGAGAAACATTTGTCAATGTATGATATAATTTTATAGATATGGCGAAGATTTCTTTAGATATGGATTCTCTGAAAAATGAACGAGCTGATTTGAGCAATTTTCTGGCACAACCCGACGCCTACAGCTCACCTGATTTTACCGCAAAAAATAAACGCTTCTCAGAACTAGAAACACTCATATCAAAGGGCGAAGAACGAGAAACCCTGGAAAAAAACTTAGTAGAGGCCAAAAAGTTAGCTAACGAAGGCGGCGAATTGGCTGCCCTGGCGAAGCTTGAGATTACTGAAACCGAAGCTCGATTGACCGAATTAGAAGAAGAATTATTCATCCTGCTTACCCCGAAAGACCCCAACGATGAGAAAAATATCATCATGGAAATCCGCGCCGGGGCTGGCGGTGATGAGGCGTCGTTGTTTGCGGCGGAACTGTACCGCATGTATCTACGTTGGTGCGAATCTAACGGCTATAAAGTAGAATTAATTAGCGAATCAGCCAATGATTCTGGCGGCTATAAAGAAGTTATTTTCATGATCAAGGGCGACGCGCCATACTCTAAATTGAAGTTCGAAGGTGGCGTACACCGAGTTCAACGAGTTCCAGTAACTGAAAGCCAAGGTCGCGTCCACACTTCAACCGTAACGGTGGCAGTTTTACCAGAAGCAGAAGAGGCTGACATTGAGATAAATCCAAACGATTTGCGAGTTGACATTTACCGCTCCAGCGGACACGGCGGTCAAAGTGTGAACACAACAGATTCAGCGGTGCGAATCACCCACTTGCCGACTGGAATGATCGTCACAAACCAGGATGAAAAATCGCAAATTAAAAACCGCGAAAAAGCCATGAGCGTGCTTCGTTCGCGATTGTTGCAGATGAAAATTGACGAGGAAAACGCCAAATTAAGCGCCGAGCGACGCTCGTTGGTTGGAACTGGCGACCGCTCGGAAAAAATCCGAACGTACAATTTCCCACAAGACCGAATCACCGACCACCGCATTCACTACAGCCGCAGCAACATCCCCGCTGCAATGAACGGGGATATCGACGATTTGATTGAAAATCTACAGAGATATGAGCGCGAATTGAAAGCTCAGAATGCTAGTAATTAAACTTAAAAACTTCAGCTGACTCCAATAATTCTGCTAACTTACTTATCTCTTCCACACCAACTGGTTGACGATTCAGCCCCATTTGTTGCTCTAATTTACAATTCTCTATTAGATTCTCGGTTTTACGCATAGCTCTAACTGCACACTCATATATCTCATCATCACTCATCATACTCATATCAATTTTGTCATCATCTTCTTCCATTAAAGAGAAGGGCGTATTGTCATCATACCTTAAAACAAAGTCATCCTCTATATAATATCGATGATACCCTCCTACACCTCTTTCTACGAATGTAATTTCTCGAGACTTAGTGCCATTATCTAGAGATCCTGAATATACACCGATAGACACCACAGAACCATCTTTCTGAGGAATCTCTAATAAGACTTCCGATTGTATTCTATCTGAAAATATTATGTCGTGATCGTGAGTTTTCGCGTCTCCCGCAAATCTAAGCAATGTCGACTGAACCAGACCATCAAATTCCTTTGCCGCCCGCAACTTTTCTTTGTCTGGCAGTTCAGGATTAAATCCTTCTACTACAAGCTCCATTTGCGTTGCGGCTTCGCTACTGTGCGTATTATCTGGCAATTCCATTATATATTCATTCCTTTCGCTAATGATATGAAGCCTATAATACTCTCTCTCTCTTGATTTGTCAATACTTTTTACCATTTTTCTCAGTTTTTGCAAGCATTTTACTTTTTACATTCCATAGATATATGTTATAATTAGCCATATGATTATCTCTGAATGGCTAAAAATTGCCACAAAATCTCTAAAAGCAGAAAATATCCCGTCCGCCAGATTAGACGCTGAATTGATATTAGCCAACACTTTACGAAAAAACCGCACTTACCTACACGCTCACCTGGACGAAGAACTTGACCCCAGAAGATTTGACATCGCAAATGCCAGACTAGACCTAAGATTAGACCGCGTACCAATCGCTTACATTCTGGGCTATAAAGAATTTTACGGGCGTAGATTTACCGTATCTCCTTCCGTTTTAATTCCCCGCCCTGAATCCGAAGATCTAATTTCATTATTCTTAGAACTGACCGCCAGCGAAATTGCCGAAAAAGTTTTAATTGACGTTGGCACAGGGTCTGGCTGCCTGGGGATTACTGCCAAATTAGAGAGAAGCAACTTGTCGGTGATTTTATCCGATATCAGCAAACCAGCCTTAAATATTGCAGAAAAAAATGCGAACGCCTTAAATGCGGACGTCCATATTCAACAGCAATCATTACTTAATGGTCAACTCAAACCAGTCGACTATATATTTGCCAATTTGCCTTACGTCGACAAAGATTGGGACGTATCTCCAGAACTCCAATACGAACCAGATATTGCGCTTTTCGCCGAAGACGAAGGGCTGAAATTGATATTGCAATTGATCTCGCAAGCACCACGATGTCTCACTCCAGAAGGATTGTTATTTATCGAGGCAGATCCTCAACAGCACAATAGAATAATTGACGAAGCCGTGAAAAATGGTTTTGTAAAAGAGAGAGTTCTCAATTACATTCTGGTCCTACGTTTTACTGGTGTTAAAGATTAAATTACTACAGAATTTAAGAACACTAACATCACTAAGATAATTCCGATCGTGAGAATTACTGGAGCGGATATGTCTGAAAATCGAATAGCTTTGTGTTTGTTGTAAGATTGGTAAGCTTTACTGGCGACGAGCGAGAATAGCAATAAGATTATCGTAACCTGTGAAACGCCGCCAAATAATGATTTTCCGTAACTGTAAGTCCAATAATATGACAGCCACCCCAGTTCAGCAAAGACAAGTCCCCAGATTGCCGAAAGTAAAACAGTTTGTTCTTCGTCATAGCTGTGTAGGAAATGGCGCGCAGAACTATAACCAATCAAGAACATCAGAATAACAACTACAGAAACTGGCCACTCGTACGACACCACCATCAGCGCAGTTACGCCGACGAAAATAGCAATCAACGACTGCATAGCAACCTGCCAGCGCTTAGACATCGGCTTAATCACAACTAGCCAAATTGCATATAGTATTGCCAAGGCTACACGGAAATAAAACACCGACGTAGGTAGATACATCAAACCAACAACGCCAATTCCGACCGTCAGGTCAACCAAGTTAGCCTGAATGTTTGCCCACCAAAAACGCGGACGAACGGCAATTATACGCCATTTACTCAGCACGACAAGCGCTAACGCTGGAAACGGAGTCTGAAACGCTTGAGCAATAACAAGCAGTGCAGCCGCCAAGCCAATATTTAAGACATAGTAAACCAACTCGCTCCAAAACGTTCTTCGCTTAACAGTTTTCAGTAACTCCATAACTTACCCTATTATACCAAATTATGAGCCAGTTCCCACAACAACAATGAATTGTGCATCAACATTCAAATTATACTTCGAGGAATCTGATGAAACCGAGCCGTACAACTCCTTAAATTTATCTTTTGTGGCAGTTTTTTCTTTACCAGCTGGCAATTGATAAACTTGAGTCTTCCCTAGCTTTTCATTACCTGGAGCATTGCCGACATGAACAACTTTCATTCCTAATTCTGTCAATTTGTCCGCTTCTTTCTGAGCTGCACCAGCCACGCCGGAACCATTCAAGACAGCAACTGTGGCTTTTTCCTTAGATAGCGGCGTTGCGTAAATCTCAGACTTTATATAAGCGCGAATGTCGTCATAATCATACAATCCCGCAGCTGGCTGAACTATGCTTGCGCCACCCGCCGTGCCAGTAGTCATAAGTACGTTGTTTTCCTCCACAAAACTCAATCTGTGAATATCAGATTCTTTTATCTCCGAGCCAAGGTTCATAATTGTGCGGATTTCTTTCGTGTCAATGTTTGTGCGCAAGTTTTTGCCCATGGCATCCATCAGAGACGTAACCTTACCAAAATCAGTCAGCGTTCCCGTGGAAGTAGCTTTGTTTTTCAGTGCCATCATAACCAACTGCTGGTTTTTCTCTCGGTCAAAGTTGGATTGTTCCAATCCGTAAGTTGGCGCCACCAAACCACGCGCTCGAGAAAACCACATCGCTTTTTCGCCATCCATTTCGTGCTTGCCGTTAGTTAATTGCATATAGTGACCCGTTGGACATCGTTCGCGACGTTGCTGATAATTCAATTCCTTCGCTCGGCACATCCAGTCCATACTTGGATCAAGAATTCCCCGTGGGTCACGACTCTGTACGTCAACAGTAACTCCGCCGACCGCATTGACAGCATCACGAATCACTGCAGTATTGATATGCGCCACGTATTGAATATCCATACCGAATATATCGCCGATGAATTTCTTAGTCTTATCCATTCGTTCAGCTTCTGCCTGCGCACTATCTCCGTTATTCACACAACCAAAATATTCATTGATTTTACCAGCGTAGCCAGAATTACACGCCATGCCAAATTTTACATACAAGTCACGCGGAATGCTAAACATATATGCGTCTTTCTTTGTCTGATTGACGCTAAGAATCATCATTGAGTCGGTCAATGTCGCACCTGGATGGTCCGGATCGTCATCTGTTGTACCTAAAATCAGCACATTACTTCGGCCATAAGCATCCTCTTTCAGCTTCTGCTGTGAGAACAACCCTAAGATTCCGCCGTTATGGAACACCGAGTTCATCGTCTGCCATAATTTTAATAGCAGCCAGCCCGCCACAATTGCAATAATAATTCCGATAATCGCAAGAATAATCCTGGTAATTAACTTTTTCTTACGCTTCTGTTTACGCTCCTGCCGATGAGAAGGCTTGGTGTTTTCATCAATTGCCGCCAACGATTCGCTAATATTCTGCTTTAATTTATTAGCAGAAGTTGGTTGCTGAATATTCCTTGTCGCATTATTCGACACTTGCGGACTATCTTCGTTACTACGAGGATGCCCGAGCGTAGTCGTTTTTTTGCTAGTAATTTCCCCCAACGAAGTTCGCTGTGGTCGCTTGGCGACAAATCCGTCCATCGACTGTTTGCGTGGTTTCATATCTATTGATTATAACACACAAAACGCTTATAATTGAAACAATGGACGCTACTTTTATGGATCGTCATCCGAAATTACAAGATGGCCTGGGAATGGTCATTTTCGTTGTTGGCGTGGTGATCGGTACACTTTTATTGAACACATTTGTATTTCAAACTTTCAATGTTGAAGGCGCCAGCATGGAAACGACGATGTACACTGGTGATCGTCTGATCGTCAATCGATTGCCCGTCACTGGTTCAAAATTGCAGAATAAAAATTATGTCCCAAGGCGCGGACAAGTAATTGTATTTAAGAATCCGAATTTTAACGCCTCGACAGGCAAAGACGAATATATTGTTAAGCGTGTAATCGCCTTTGCTGGTGAGCGAGTTACTGTGAAAAACGGCACCGTAACTGTTTACAACACGGAAAACCCCGACGGATTTAACCCTGACACCTCAGTCAATAAAAATGAGCCAGGGCAGCCTACTTCTGGAGATGTCGATACGACCGTACCAGAAGGCACAATATTCGTTATGGGCGATCACCGCCAAGGAAGCTATTCTTGCGACTCTCGAAACTGCATGGGACCAATCCCTCTTTATGACATCGTCGGACCAGTCAGTCTACGAATATTCCCATTCAATAAAATTCGCTCGTTCTAATAAAAATTACTTTTCGAGCAATTCTCTTATTCGTTCAAATTCAAGATTATCCTTAAACTTGATACTAATCTGACCGGCTCCGCGGCCGTTTGTACGAATTTTCACACCTGTTCCAAATCGCTTTGAAAGACTTTCAACAGCATCTGCGTGAGGCATATCTGCTGGGCGTCGTTTGTTCTCAATTGGACTAGCCTTCGCCTGCTTCCACAAAGTAACAACCTGCTCGATCCGTCGCGCAGACCACTCCTCGCGAATAGCTCGCTCCATAATATCTTCCGCAGCGTCATCAGGTAAACCGATTAGAGGCCTTGCCTGCCCTTCATTTAATCGCCCCTCAAACAACGCCTGCTGCACAGACTTCGGTAATTTCAACAGTCTCAACGTATTACTGACCGCACTTATAGATTTGCCGCCCAGACGCTTGCCAATTTCCTCCAGCGTCATATTGAATTGGTCGCGCAATTTTTGATAAGCAGTCGCAGTTTCAAGCGCATTCAAATCATGTCGTTGCAAGTTTTCAATCAAAGAGATCTCCAGGCGATTTTGGTCGCTCATACTCCTGACAATACATGGCACCTCTGTTAAATTCGCCCTATTCGCCGCACGCCAACGTCGCTCGCCCGCCACGATCAGATATTTATCGCCTCTTGGCGTCACAACAATTGGCTGAACCACACCATGCTCGCGCACCGATTCCGTCAACTCATTCAAAGCATTCTCATCAAAAAAACGACGCGGCTGATCTGGATCTGGGACGACTTGATCAATAGCAATATCTCTCAGATGAGAAACTTCCACATCCTGTTGCGCTGTCGGATCGAACGTTTCATCAATCAAATTGGTTGGAATTAACGACCCAAAACCTCTGCCTAAACCTTTTTTCATCGTTCCACCCTCTCTATAATTTCTTTCGTTAGCGCCTTATAAGCCCGAGAACCTTTTGAAAAACGATCGTACGCTCCAACTGGCGCGCCATGACTAGGAGCTTCAGCCAAGCGAATATTTCGCGGAATGCTATTCTTAAAAATCTTATCTGGAAAATACTTTTTAACCTCAGCATGAACTTGCCCGGATAATGTAGTCCTGGAATCCATCATCGTCAGCAAAACACCCAATAATTCCAGGGGTGGATTAAGCCCCTTCTTTATCAGTTTCATACTTTCCAAAAGCTGTCCCAATCCTTCCAGAGCGTAAAACTCTGCCTGGACCGGAAGCAGTACATAATTAGCGGCAATCATACCGTTGACTGTCAGCAAACTCAAGCTCGGCGGGCTATCAATAATAATATAATCGTAATCCGTCGCCTTCTGTAAAGCTTCTCGCAAGCGAACAAACCTTCCCTGCGCCTGCGCCAACTCCACTTCCGTATTCGCCAAATGAGGTGTAGCTGGAGCGATTGATAAGTTTTTATATTCCGTTGGCAATATGATATTCGATAGGTCAATTTGTCGCATAATCACCTCTGATATTGTCGCGCCCAAATTCTGTTTATCTATTCCAAGTCCACTGGTAGCATTGCCCTGTGGGTCAAAATCTACCAACAAAGTCTTCTTGCCAGCTTTTGCCAAAAAATATGCTACGTTAATTGACGTCGTTGTTTTGCCGACGCCACCTTTTTGATTTGTCACCGCAATGATTTTTGTCATTCGTTCCCCTTTTTACCTGCCTTAATTATAGCATGAGCAGAACATAAATAACAGGCATCAAAAAACCGCTTCCTTTACGAAAGCGGCTCTTCAGATTATTTGATTGACGTAATTTCAATCTTCGTGTACTTCTGGCGATGACCAGTTTCTTTATGTACACGCTTTTTACTCTTGTAGCGGATAACGCGAAGCTTATCGCCCTTAACTTCCGCTTCTACGACCTTAGCTTTAACGCTAGAGCCTTTTACAGTTGGCGTACCAACCTTGATTTTATCACCATCAATCACTAAAAGTGCGTCGAGAGTGAGTTCTTTTGTACCTTCAGGGAGGAGATCCACCAAGAGGGACTCTTTTTCACTGACAAGATATTGTTTGCCAGAGATTTTTACGACTGCTTTCATTTCGTTCCTTAATTATTATGAATTAACTCTAATAATTCTATCAAAAACTAGCAATAAAATCAAGTACACGTCAGTAGCAATTACTTATAAAGTGATGCCTGACCAAAAGGTCCAGTATACAACCTACTATCTTCATGTTCAGACGACAGCAGGCTTTCTAAATACGCAATGACATCTTCTGGATTTGACTGGGATTTACCTTCGGGCAGATATGGAATATAGCCATTAATCATAAAGCCGCCGCGCGCTCTTGCGACATCTCGAGATTCAGAAACGATACCGTAATTATTCTCCCAGCCATCATCGTATTCCTCGTGAAATATGGAGCCTACAATTCGAGCCGTCCTGCCATTTCCATCCTGAAATGGATGAAGCAGCACAATACCAAGTGCAGCCACATCACCAAGCCGCTCCGGATTAACATCATCAGAAGATTCTTTTATCAATCTCATCAATTCGCTCATCACCTCATAGCGATACTCAACAGGTATAGTTTCCTTGTCACCTATTTTCATAACGCCATCTTCTAAAATCAACGAATCAGCAGACCCCTGAACTCCCCTATTAATATTATCGATAAGCCCAGCAAAATCCTCAAGGCTAACATTTTTAAATTGATCTGCCCGCTCTTTTGGAGTAGAGCCGTCAATACCAACCTCAGTCACAAGATTCTTAAGACCCTCCGCAGACAACACTTCGCCGGGGTTCTTAATTTCAGTTCCGTTCATAGTTGTTTGTTTTGGATGTTTTTCCATGTATAGGCTATACAATAGCACAAAAAATCGATATAGTCAAGTTAGCAAGTAGCGTTTTTCACCATAGCGTTATTCGCCTTCAACCAACCACTCGGTGAGCCGCATTCCATATATTCGCCCTTAGCTTCGCCAACAACAATCACGCCGCCGCCATCGATGTACGCATTAATCGCGTCCGTTAGCTCAAATTCACCTCTCTTAGGGTTTGCCGGCAAAGTTCGCGCCAACTCGAAAATCTCTTTGTTCAGGACGTAAAAACTTGAATTGCTGAGGTTGCTTGGAGCTTCTTCCAGTTTCGGCTTTTCAATTATTCGCACAAAATTGCCCTGATTGTCAGTTTCAATAATCCCTGTTTGTGGAATAAATTCCTCTTCGACAGGATTTCCTAATAGCCCAGCCGACAATCCACGCGACTCCACCAACTCCGCCAAATCTGCCGCGTTCGAACCGCCGTCGCCACGCCAAAAGAATTGATCGCCCATAATCACAAAGGCCGACTCGCCCTGTTCAATAAATTCACTCGCCAGACCAACTGGAATGCTTGTGCCATAACCACCAGTTCCCGGCTGAGTTAAAAAATGTATTCGGACGTCGCGAAGTGGAGCCACCAGAGGTAATTTATCTTCTTTTCCCGCACGGCGCAGATAATCGTTCAATTGAATATTCGACCGATAATAACTCTGCACCTGCGTACTCTGTTCACCCACCACAAAGTAAATATCCTTTACGCCCGCTCGCACAACATCTTGCACAATATAATCAATCACTGGACGAGTACCAACCGGCAACATACACTTTTCAATAGATTTGGTAATCGGCAGCATACGCGTGCCCCAACCGGCGACCGGAATAATAGCTTTAGTAATCATAGCACCTCCTACATTTTCAGCTCTTTGTGAGCTCTTCTTAAAATCTCCAACATTTCCGCATAGCGTTTTTCATCAGAAGAAACCCGGGCATATAGAATAACTATATTGTCCATCACTTCAATGTTAGCTTTTATATCCTGGTCATACAGCCACGCCATAAAACTCGGATTTAATAGCTCAAAGCTCGCCGCCTGATCTTCGTTTGTGGCAAAAATAGTATAGCGTTTATTAAAATCACCCCACTCCATTTTGACTTTTTTGTAGCCAAACGGAGCTATCACGCGCTTCCTAAAAATGCTATTATCATCCCTGTCGACCAAAATTCCACCGTAAGATTTGGGTAGCATAATCTGACCGATAAGATAGTTAACCTCATCTTTGTTTTTACCCTCATCTGTAAAGCCATTGCCGTTTTTAAGCACACAAGTATAAAGCTGAACAAGAATGCCACCATCCCAAATACCAATAACGTGGTTATTCACGTCAGCAGAGTTAAAATAGCGCGGCAAAAATAAGTTACCACCCTTCGGAAGAAGTAGCCTACCCCAATCCAGGCTAAAATACATGCCGTTGTCCTTAGCAAACTTATTCAGCGAGCCAACTAATGTATTAATGTCCTCAGTTGGCTGATTTATACCATCTAATTTCCATTCATTGCCTTCACGAACAAAGTTCCACTTCTCCGCAAACTCTTCATTGGTGCTTCGGATTTTCTTACCTGTAGCAACCTCCTCTAGCCTATCGTCTGCTTCCGCCAAAAATGCTACACTCACCCGATCACTTTGATTATTAGCATCGTCATGCGCGTCAGCAAAAATAGCCTCATTTATCCGCACGTTATCGACGATATTCCTACGACCCATTTGACGCAAAGCCTGCATCACTAGTCCAATATGATTTGAATATCTCTGTGTCGTGTACTTACGGATTGATTCATAGTCCAAATTGCTCCAGTCGTACTGAAACCTCTCGAAAACTTGCTTGGCATAATTAGTAATGCTATCTGGCTGCCATAACGAATCAGTGGAGGAAGCTTGGCAAACTGTATTCGTAGCCGCCTCACTATTTTGGCGAAATACTTTGAGCTTATCAACAAATACAGAGATAGCAGCCCCCACAAAAGTAGAAATAACTGCACATATGAACCACATTAAATCGGCTAAATACAGTAAACTAAAAACTAGTCCAACAGCAACGCCCACCAAGAAGCCTGCTATTTTTGATCTAGTCTTCCTTTTTACAAAGCCCACCACACCGCCCGATACAGCTGCAGGCAGCATCAAAATTAAGGACCCCCCAGAAGAGCCCGACCCTCCTCCGCCAGCTCGAGCAAAAAAAGTAAAAAACTCAATTAACATGAGCTAATTATACACTATCAGCTATCAAAATCTCCATCCGCACGAGACCAAAACTTACGAATGTCTTCTATTTCGTCAGCGTCTAGCCGAATTGCCTGTGGCTCCCGCTGCTCTTTAATAATTTCTTCAGCAAGTCCATCCGCCAGCGGATCAATTGGTGAAAACCCTACTTTACTACCAAATAATTTGTTGAATAAATTTTGCATAACTTTTTTATTTTTATCAATTAACATTGATATATTAGCATAAGTACGGCTAAAAGTCAATAGAATATCCTCCCCATGGAGAGGAGGATATTTTTTACTGAAATTATTACGATAATCTACAAGATTACGATCGCTTAATAATTGCAGCACCGCCAGCGGTAATTGCCGTAATAGCAGCGGCAATAACTGAGTATACACTCACGCCAGTTTCAGCCAAAGTCTCAGCAGGCTTAGCTTCTTTGCGTGGAGAAGCTGGAACTGAGGTTGATTCTACGAGAACTGGAGTAGCCGCTACATTAACGTTTTCCGATTCAGTTGAAGCTTCAGGATTTACTGGATTTACTGGATTTGCTGGAGTAGCTGGATCTGGATTAGCAGGAGCTTCCGGCAAACTTTCTGGGTTTTTCAATGTTGCCGATGTCTGACTCAACTTCACAGCCTTTGTCAGATTGCCGCCAACAGTCAATGCGACAGTTTGGCGCAATGAGCTATCGTAATTACCTTCTTTGTCGAACCAGTATGTGTCAATTGAAATAGGAGTATCGTATGGTATTGAATTGGCAGAACTTGGGTAATACTTCTTCACCAAATCCTCAATCGACAACTCGCTACCCTGCATCAATTCTTGACGAATTGGACTTTTCAGCTGAATCTTATTTGCGCCATTCGTTAGCACGAATCGATAGTGGTCGTTCGCAACGCCTTCGAACTTAATTGTATTTTTCTCACCTTTATACTGAGCGGCGGAAATTGTTATTTTTGGTGCAGCTGGCGGATTAACTTCTAATGCAGATGCGGTTACGTTGCCGAATATTACGCCAACAGTAGCCAATGCAGCGATAGCTCCAACCTTAATTAAGTTAGTCATAGCTTATCCTTTCAAATTATTATGCTATGGACTTGTTATACTAGCTGCCCTTGACTTTTGCAAGCATAGACGTTATAAATTGGTTTTTTAAGCTTTTTTCAGGGAAATTTCTACCAATTTACCCTCGATTTTGGCATCATATTTTTCCGATTCATCAGCCGCAGAACTCAATTCCACAGCAAGGGTTTCAGCTTTAATGACGTCAGCGAAAGCACCAATAGCTTGAGATATTTCAGAATCATCGCTAGAAATACTCAGCACAATTCGATCATCTATCTGCAGACCAGCTTGCTTGCGTGCGCTTTGGACGTGGCGAACGATTTCACGCATCAAACCTTCACGCTTTAATTCAGGAGTGATTGTTAAGTCATAAACAACACTCGGTTGCGCCGACTCAGGCTCTGAATCTGTAACAATTTCAACCGATTTCACGTTCAATTCATCCTTGGCGATATCAATCAAGAACTGCGCAACTTCCGCCGGCGTATCCTGAGAAATAGTGTTGATAAGCTTCACAGACGCCAACGGCTGACGCACCTTAATTCCCTCTGATGCGCGCTTCGACAAGCCGTCATTCACCGCAGTACGCAATGCATTCATGTCGCGTAGCATTGAATTGTCTATTTCACCAGCCGGCATCCAATCTTTAAGATGAATCGACTCGTTATCGCCTGTCAAATTATGGTACAATTCTTCCGCTAAGAATGGCGTAAACGGCGCTAGCATATAACTGAGTCGCACTAAAACGTAATGGAGCGTGCGGTAAGCGTCATTTTTATCACCATCATCTTCAGATTTCCAGAAGCGGCGGCGGCTGCGTCGGACATACCAGTTACTTGCGTCGTCTAAGAATGGCAAGATAGGCTTGGTTGCGTCCTGAAGATTGTAATTATTAAGACCTCGCTCGACCTCTGTTATCAATTGGTGTAACCTCGACACAATCCAAATATCCAACGGATTTGTTAAATCGTGAAGCGGATCTGACAAATCGCCATTAAACTCCCAGCCGTCAACTTCAGCGTACATCGTAAAGAAGTCGTACATATTCCAGATCATACCAAGCTTGCGCGCTACATCCATCACGTCCTTATCCGCCAAGGCAAAATTTTCGCCGTTTGTTAGCGGACTTGAAAGCATCAAGAATCGGAAGCTGTCAGCCGAAGTCTTGTTCATCAACTCCATCGGATCAGTATAATTCTTCAGCTTCTTACTCATCTTTTTGCCGTCGGCGGCATTGATAAATCCAGTACAAATCAAATTCTTCCACGGAGATTTACCAAACAAAGCCACGTTTACCGCTGTTAAACTATAAAACCAGCCACGTGTCTGGTCAATCGCTTCAATGATGAAATCGGCAGGAAAACTTGCTTCAAATTTTTCCTTGTTCTCAAATGGATAATGGAATTGAGCAAACGGCATCGAACCAGATTCAAACCAGCAGTCCAAAACCTTACCAATGTGATGCATTTCTGCGCCGTTACACTCAAACGTAACGTCCATAACTTGCGGCAAATGATAATCGTCCAGTTTACGACCCGTAACTTCTTCAAATTCCGCAAAGCTACCAATCACCTTCACTACTTCCGTGCCATCATTTTTCACACCCTTCCACACTGGAATTGGTGTTGCCCAGTAACGATCACGGCTCAAATTCCAATCCGGTGCTTGCTCGATGATATTGTGAAATCGTCCAGTCCTCAGATTGTCTGGCGTCCAGCTTGTCTGCTCGTTCGCCTCCAACATTTCCTTTTTCTGACTCTGAATATCCATAAACCAACTCGGATGAGCGCGGTACATCAATTTCGTGCCACATCGATGACAATGTGGATATTCATGGCGAATATATTCAATTTTCAGCGCCCGACCCTCTTCCAGTAAAGTCTTCGCTATCTCTTTATTTACTTCCCAAATATTGCGACCCAGCCATCTTCCTTCTGTATAATTCCCATCGCCATCAACCAACGACAACACTGGAACGTCATTTTTTCGGCACAATTCATAATCGTCCTCACCGTAAGCTGGCGCAATATGAACAATTCCCGTACCATCCTCGGTCGTCACAAAATCGGCGTGAAGAATCTTATGCGCAGCCGGACCGCGATTTTCAAATAGCGGCTCGAATCTTTTACCCGCCAATTCAGAACCCTTAATCGTCTTAACAATCGAATATTCCAGCGGCTGGTGCTTTTCGTCCGTCATAACTTTCTCAACGCGGTCGCTTGCAACGTAAAACTTTTTATCGCCGTACGCCACCAAAGAATAATCGACATCCCGATTCACCGCCAAGACCATATTTGCCGGCAAAGTCCACGGCGTCGTCGTCCACGCAAGCAAATACTCATCCTCATCCTCCAGCTTAAAGTAGACGGACAAGCTCGGGTCGGTGTCCATTTGATAGCTATTTTCCATAGCCACTTCACTCTTAGAAATTGGCGTCGCATCCTTCGTGCAATAGACCAAAATCTTTTCGCCTTCATAAATTTTACCTTCTTCGTAAAGTCTCTTGAACGCCCACCAAACAGATTCCATGTAATTGTTATCCATGGTTTTATAAGCACCCTTAAACTCGACCCAACGACCAATTCGCTCAATCGTGTCTTCCCATTCGGTGCCAGTCCGAACCATAGCCGCTCGACATTCCTTGACATAATCTGAAACGCTAATCTTCGTGCCGATCTCTTTTTTATTAGAAATGCCTAGCGTTTTTTCAACGTAAACCTCCGCTGGTAGCCCATGACAATCCCAACCCCAACGGCGCTCAACTCGCTGACCTTTCATCGTGTGAAATCGTCCCATCGTATCCTTCACCGTACTAACCAATAAATGTCCGTGGTGCGGCGTTCCCGTCAAAAACGGAGGACCGTCATAAAAAACCCAAGAATTATCAGCAGGACGCTGCGCGACCGACTTGTTAAATGTGTCATCGTCTTTCCATCGCTGCACCCAATCTTTCTCATATTCTGCAGCTCGACGACGTGTTCCATGTTTGAATTTCATTACTTATTTCCTTTCGCTCTATTATGTGATTTACATAGCATCTCGCAATTCTCCATTGAGGTTGCACCACCCTTACTCCAGGCGCTAACGTGATCAGCGTCCATTTCATTCAGCTTCCATATCTTTGCCTTATTAGCATCGTGACCTATTGCACAATAAGAACAGTTTGACACACCTTTTTCTTCCGCAGTTTCGGTCTGCTTTTTATAAACAGTTTGTTTAGTTGCATCGTCAAACACCCTAACCTCAAGCAACTTCGTATCACCAAGATCACCTCTTTGTCCAGAATACAGCCCCAAAACATACTCAAAGATCCCCTTACGATTTTTTACAAATGGGTCACCATATAACTCACTAACTTTTGCGGAAACTTGGTCAGAGTCATAAGAAAACTTATGATACCCCTCATACAGTCTACCCCATTCCAGACCACGCATTTCTTTCTCGACTTGATTAAAGGTATTTGATACCCAATTCAATACCGTATCAAAATAAGTCTTCGCTTCTGCAATAGAATCGTCAAATCTATGCTGCGACATATATTCTGAGACCGTCATCTTCTTTGCATCCGCAATCCATTCCAGTGCCACATGCCAAAAGTCTTGCCGCTTAGCATCACCATTGATATATGCACTCCACATAGCGATCATCGCATTACCGGAGTTTGAGAAAGTCTCCTTACCTAATGTCACGAAAAGTCCGGAATAAATAGCATTCAGCAATTCCTGCTCATTAAGTGGTACACCGACAATATTAATCGTCTTAAACCACTCCTTGATTTCACTCTCTGTCCCTTCACATTCATACACCAAAAGCTCTGTTTCTAATATTTTCTGGCGCAAATCATGTGGTAAAGAATCAAAATGCGTTTGATTACCATTGCGCACAATTGAGAAGCGCCCTTCGATGAACCGACCGATCGATGTAATTCGCTGCTGCCCGTCCAGAACCTCTAAATTACCATCCTCTAATTTATTAAAATATATTAAACCAATTGGGTAACCTTTTAATATTGATTCAATAACCGCCACATCCTTCTTGCCGTCAGCATAAATGTAATTACGTTGATACTCTGGCTGAATCGTCAGTTTACCACTCAAACCAAACAGGCCCTTCCCTTCAAACTCATTATAAGTAAAGCCTTTAGTGACCTCGGCAATGGTATATTTTTTTAGATTAGCAATCATTTCTTCTCCTTTTTATCATTTTCATTATTGTAAATAGATGCCAAACCAGTAATCGAAATGCCCAAAGTAAAGAAAGCTACTATAGCAAATGCTATCCAGCCCAAAACTGAAAGTATAATACAAGAATTGTTAGCCAAAAGTAGAGATGCATAAGAAAGACCTCCCCCTACTATTGCGACTACAATTACCACTGCTACGTTTGAATAGTTAAGTTTACGAGTAAGTATATCTTTGAACCTCCCCGTTTCAATATCAAGTATATCTTGGATATTATGTTTTGCGCTTGAGCCATCCTTTAGTTTTTCATAAACTTCAGACAAATCCATAATCCTCTTTATTTTCTTAGCGTTTGCGTCGTTTTCCTTAAATAGCTTGAAAAACGAAAGTATAAGTGAACCGACCGCCACAACTGAGCTAATCACAGCAGGAGAAGCTACCTCGGAAAAATTCATTTCTCTATCTCCTTCTTATGTCTAATCAAAATTCTCTTGTAAGTTTCCTTGTTGCCTACAGAAGAGTTCATTTTAGTATTTTTATCCCAAAAATCTGGTCTCCCATAATCATATGTGCAACCAACTATCTCAAATTGGTCTGGACTATATTTGTCCAAAAATGAAATAGGCACACCCATCACGCCAGCATAGTCGCTTGGAATTGCATCTGTAAACGAAACCTCAATCGCATCATAGTTATCATACTTTTTATAGCACACATCGCTATCAATCACTTTCTTGTTGAATTTCCTATTTTCCGCCATAGTCATCAACTGCAACTTCTGATGACGTTTGCCATGGTCAAGGCTGGTATACCAACGCACTCCCATAACTTTTTGATAATATTTACCGTCGCGTATTTCTCCTGTAAACTTTTTGAGATCAACGAAGCCTTTAGGGACTTCGAATTCTCGATCTCCACTAGAGATAGATGGACCTAACCACATCCTGTTACTCATAATCTTCGGAAATATCTCTTTGTAAGTAATTGCATTGATATTACCGATAATCAAAAACTTCTTATCGTATTCAAACAATTGTGCCACGTATTCACGAAATAGCGAGAACGGCGGATTAGTTACCACGATATCAGCTTGTTTTAGCAGCTCGACGCATTCTTTTGAGCGAAAGTCGCCCGGCGGAAAATTGTCGTCGCCTTTCAGTGATCGACCACCACCATTAGCCTGGATAATTTTTTTAATATCCTCTAGGTCGTATATTCCGTCACCATTTTCGTCGGATACTTCAGTAATTTCAATCACCCGACCTTTTGTCTCGCCATCTTCGGTTGTCGTATTAGTCTGCGATGCAGATTTCTTAACTAGCGAAATCTCTTTATCTGGCATATCTGGCAAAAGTGAACTTTGTAGCTCAGTTCCTGCTACCGGCGAGTTGAAATAACTGGTAGCAATCAACTTCTTGATACCATAAGCGTTGAATTTATTGGCAAAAAATTTGAAAAAGTTACTCTCGTACGGATCATCACAATTAAGATACACGACCTTGCCACGGAACACATCCGGGTTGTAGTCAATATACGCTTGGACTTCCTTTTGGATGTCTTCGTACTGCGTATAGAACTCATCATTACGAGCTTTCTTTGCTGATGTGAGATTATTATTCGCCACTATTATTTGTGCCTTTTCTTAATTTTAATATAAAAATCACCTCTTTTGACTTCGAGAATCCGCTTAGGTGTTTTATGCGGACGGTACCATCTCGATTCCAAAAGAAGTGATTCTTTCAGCTCTTTATTTGCTATTTACGCAAGCTCACGGCAGGTTCTAATCTCGACTTTATGCCGATTTCTTCCCGCAGACTTCACGGCTGATAACCGCTCATTTCACGCCAATTCAACATACGCGAAAACGCCCTACTGTTATTGTAGCGCGTTTTCATCAAAATCCCAAGAACTTTATTTAATTTCCAGACCGCCTAAAATGCACTCGCCCTTAAGATATAACGTCTTTTTGGCAGAATCTTTAGGTAGAGTTTTATCATCAGTTCCACCCAAAAATCCGCGCACTTCGTTCTCGATAATCACATCGTCTGGCAAAGTAATGTTAACGCCACCGCAAAATGTAAAAATTTCAATCACAGAACCGTCTTTAATCTTTGCTTGACGCAAATCCAAATCCACGCCACCAAATATCGCAACCAACGAACCGCCAGTATAATCACCTTTTACAGAGTCTTCTTCGCCCCAAAAACAAGCAATTTTCTCATTACCTGCGCCGTCTTTATCCAACTTTTTAGAACGCTTAACACCCTTAGGGCTAGTGTTGAACATCATTGCCAAACCAGCAGCAATCAAAACTACAGGCCAGAACACCTTCCAGATACTAACGTCAACTATTCCGTAAGAATTGAAGCCAATCAGAACGCCAATCGCGACCAGCAATAATCCCCAAATCCATGACGTTTTATTTCGATAATTGAATATATTCACCAGCCCAGATAATACAAATCCCGCAGCCCAAACTGTACCCCAGAAAATATCCCAGCTAATGTTGATAATATCGAGGTTCTTCAATAGTAAAACCCCGCCGAGCGCCACGACTACAATGCTCAAAAACGCTCTAATCAGAGAACTTTTCTTCATATAATTATTCTATCATTTTTTTTATAAACTCAACGTTTTTTAAATTGAACAGTTTTTTTGTTCCGCTTTGATTTTATGACAATTATCACTATCAAAATAATGAACAAAAGTATTCCACCACCAATCATCATTAACGCTGTGGTTGATGGCCAGAAGAACAATTCTTTTGACTCGGCGGTTTTTGTGATTAGCTCATTTTTATCCTGGCTAATTCCCCACTCGCCAGCCTTCTTTTTATAGGAAATCGACAGCTCTACCTTATATTTTCCACCCCAAAACGGCGCCAAATTGCTATCATAATTAAACTGCCGCGTTTCATTCGCAATCGTTGCATTCACGCCACCGTTTTTATAGACAACATTCCCCATCGGGTCTTTCACGACCAACTTTACGTCAACATCAGCCGACACATTGCCAGAATTTTTTAAGGCAATTTCATACAATTGACTACTGTTAGAATTCTTAACATTAAACTTCTCAATCGTCACGTCGCGGTGAATATCGCCAGGAACGGTTATTGCCATACGGATAGCCTGACGAGTCTGAACTTGAATGCCGCCAGCATTATTTGACGCCTGATTAACCTTCCGCTGAACAACCATACATGCATTATGCTCGCCAACATCTGCTTTACCTGGAACATTTACCGTAAAATCAACAAGCGTGTTCTCGTTCGCACCAAGAGTCACCTCTTTTTTAGAGACAGAAACCCATTTGCCCGCACCAACTTTATTCTCCGACTTCTCTTTGCAAGTCATATCACCAGTCGTCGTAACCGTACCGTCAACCGAATAAACTTCAATCGTCTCTTCTTTATCGGACCCGTTTTGAACATACAATTGGTCAGATTTCGAAGCGCCGCCAGGAAGATTATAGATGAAAATTGAGCTTGTCCTGGGATTGTTCGGATCAGGATTTGCTGGTCGACCACCAATACCATTAGCAGACACCGACACAGGCAAAATCAGTCCTGCAATCATCGCCGCTCCAATAACCTTACTCCACAACAAACTCTTCATATCCCTCCTTAAAAACCTATTATGCTTATTATATCAATGTCACACATAAAAGAATAGACACTCATCAGAATGTCTATTCTCTCTTAATACTCTGAGTCTACTAAAGAGCCGTAATCGTTTGAACCATTGGCAATACGTATGTACCTGCTGCCTGACCAGCTGGGATGGTTTGGGCTAATGAGGTATTAGTTATATATCCAGCCCATACTTTACTAGCGGTTGCTGAAGCACTCATTAGTGTTACGGGACTAGTACCAGAAAAGGTCGTAGAAGTACCCTTGGTAATACCTGCAGCTGCACCAATTACAGGGGTAACTGTACCGCCAGCTGGATTAACTGTTAGGCGACCTTCGTTAATGGTTCCGTTGTATTTATACTGCTTTCCGCCGCCAGCAGACCAAACGCCAGTTCCCGGGGTCGCTACGTTTAGTGTCAACGTCCAGCCATTATCTGCGGCACCTGGGTTTTCTGCATAGATTCGATTATTATTATCTCCAAAAACACCAATTCCCGACCCCAATGAGGATGACACTGTCGTAGCGCCCATAGCGAATGTTGGATTATTAACTAAGGAATTAGTCGAGTCACGGATATCAGTACTCAAAACTCCAGGATTAATTGTCTGAGAGAGTTTAGAGTTAGCAGTAGTTGCGGCATTAGCAACAGAAGGGTTTGTCATATTATACAACCCCAATAGACCAACTACGCCTACGCTCGCAACGATCAACAACGTTAACTTTTTCATTTTTTCTCCTTACTTAATTTATTACATTATAACTTATTATGCTTATTTTTTCATTCATCCCTCTTTTTCTGTTTTTTAACAATAAATAACATAATGAACGCCGCAACAATTACACCAATACCAGCAGCCATAATCATCCATAAATTAATTCCTGTATTAGCCAAAGCCTTACTTATCTCCTTAATAATCTTCGGGATAACAATAACATCTTCAATGGTCTTTTCTACGGTCTTTTTCGGAGTCGTAAATGAAAAATCAGCAATCCGCACTACTTCTGGGGATGTTGCATTATCCTTCAGCTTAGTCGTAACACGACCGTTATAGGTATGTTCTGGAACTGGCGGCATAAAATTATCACCCGGATGATTATTCTGCCAATTTGAAAAATCCAACACCCATATATTTCCGTTAACTTTAAGCTCGCTATCCCGTCCCAAAACAAAAGTCCGACCATTAAACTCAACCTTCAAATCGTGCTGTCCTGTCGCGGGATCAGCTATTGTATGTACTGCATCATAAACACCATATACCAACAAATCTTTCCCATTTACCAAATCAAATTTAGAGAATTTTGGCAGAAAAATCGGACAAATTGACTCATTCATCTGACCGCCTGTTTCCAGAGAGTCATGAGTACAATCAGTAATCACCTGTGACAAATTAGAATTAGCCGACGAATCCGCAAGAGCCGAATAAGGACTACTCAAAGTAGCTAGTAGTGTTATGACGATGAATAATTTTTTTACTCTATTTTTCATACCCAACCTTATTGCGCTGTTACTGTTAATGTCATTGGCAATTCATAAGTTCCTGGTTTTTGATATGCTGGAATAGTCTGGTTTAATCGAACATTCTGTAGCAAAAATGCGCATCCCAATTGACCAGTTGACCCGCTACTGCTCATCAATGTAACACCGTTAGCCGTGGCAGTCCCTACCTTAAATTGAGAGTCAACACCCTTTGATATTCCTGATGTCTGGCAAGTCGACCCGCTCAATGAATTACCCGAAGCTAAGACGGACGATGCACCAAAATTGACAGACAGAAATCCCTGATCACCATTAGTGCCGTTGAACATATACGATTCTGTGCCGCCAGTTCGCTTCCACTTGGCGGTCACACCGTCAGATGCTGACAACACAACGCTCCACCCAGAGCCAGTCTGCGTATTCGTCACTTCAATTTGCTTCGAGCTTGAGTTGGACAAGAAAGCGCTGGTGGCTACGCTGCTATTACTCATAGTGGAGTTATCAAAATTCGTGACAGGATTCGCGATCGTAGCGCCAGCATTATCCCTAAACCGAATGTCTAACGATCCAGGAGCAGTCTTAAATTCTGGATACATTGTGTAGCTGTCAATACTAGATCCAGGAGCGGCAGTCGTGTCGGTTGCTACGCGGACGCAATAACTTTCATTCCTGTCGAGCCCTTTGTCAACAAGCGCCAAATCCCACACACCCACTTCGCCAGCAGATATTTTTTGTGCATTCGTAAATGTTCCAGCTGCCCCGCTTTTTCTCACGATACTTTGAGGTCGAGAAGTAGTAGCTCCTGCCGGCAATTCTGGATCGGTTGAATTGCTATTTATATTAGCGCCGTCAGCGGGACCGCTCGCAGAATAAGCGAGTTTTGACGCTCCAGTCACGACTTGCCAATCTGAACTACTTACCGCCGAACAAGTTGCCGCGCTGCCCTTTTTTGCATATTCGACACGCAGCTTCATTGACGAGGATTCAACGGTTCCTCCCGGAGGCGCAATTAATGTAGGGCTCGTAACAGGGCTGTTGCTCGACTGACCATTTCCTATTTGCCCCCTGGCGTTACCACCCCAACAGTATAATTCGCCACCCGTACGTAAGGCGCATAAAAAGTCCCTACTTACGTACATAGAAGTTTCACCAGAACTCGTAAATGGAATATTCACTTTTGTAGGAGCGGGCAAATATCCCGTAGTAAACCCGCTACCCATTTGACCTTTAGAATTATCACCCCAACAATAAACTTCACCAGTACTTAATGTCATACATGTAAATTCCTCACTTGCATAAACATTTTTAACAGTCTTCCCTCCAGAAAGGATACTACTGCCAAAAGGAACTCTTGAAGCAATATTTCTATAGCCAAATGCTGTAACACCCAACTGAGACTTGTTGTTTTTTCCCCAACAATACACTTCTTGACCACCAGAAATAATAGCACAGGCATGATAACCACCAACAGCTATTGACTCAACCTTTTTCCCAGTGAGACCTTTAACTCTGGCAGGATACTTAAGATCGCCAGACACAGTCCCCACGCCAATCTCTCCGTATCCATTATAACCCCAACAAAATACCGATCCCTGGACCGTTACAGCGCAAGTAAACTGATTTCCTCCAGCAACCTGCTTAACAGATTCTCCTTCAAAAGATTCCATTTTAACACCTACTGGCGTGCGAGAACTTTTACCTTGTCCATCACCCAGTTCGCCCGTATCTCCTTCACCCCAACAGTACAGATTTCCTAATGAGTTAAGTAGACAAGTGTGTCGATATCCAGCAGCAATCTGAGAAACGCTGGAGCTGTAGGTATCCGTAACTTCAATTGGAACTTTGCTTGCAATTGTAGTGCTATTACCAAGCGCTCCGCCACCCGCCCAGCCCCAGCAATAAGCCTTATCGTCAGAAGCTATCACACAAGTATGATCAATTCCCGTGGTAATTTGTTTAATAGTCTTACCGTTAAGAACGCCCTGCGTATATACAGCTACTGGAGTTTTTGAAGAGCTATACGCATTATTTCCAAGCTGACCACGCCCTCCTTCACCCCAACAATAAGCGTTATCGTCTGACATAATAACACAGTTACGACTTTGCGAAACTCCAAGTTCAGCTAATTTCTTAAAAGACACACCCTTACTTTGCAAACCAACCCTCAATCGAAAATCAGCGCCGACTTTTGGTAATGTGGCAGCGGTGTTGGTGTTTGCCAGCGGACTGCCTGGATTAATACCGCTGGATGCTTCATATAATCGATAAGAAACCTGACTGACTTCAGACCGACCATTAGCACCAGGAATAGCTGCACGACTTTGTTGCGATATCAAAAACATAAACCCTAAAGCTGCGCTAACGACAATAAAACTGCCAAGAACAAAAAATCTCTTGGCTTTACGGTCTTTTATTATGGATAGCGATCTATTATGTTTCATGGTGGTGGTATAAATTAAGGATAAATATACATTATAAATATAACATAAGTACTTTACATAAAGCAAGTAAAACTAGAACAATTGACTGCCAAATTTGGCGATTATCGCGACAATTACCGCAACAACCAGCGACACCACGGCAAGCGCATCATATCCACCACCGACAATCTTCTGCATATATCGACAAGAGATATTTTTCTGTAGAACATTATAGCGCGTCAAACCGAACATAATCATCAACATTCCAAGATCTAAGGTCAAACACCACGGACAAAGCACGCCAATTTCGACGTAGCTCATATAAAACATCCAAATAGCAAATATCATTCCGATGATAGCGCCAGCCTGCGCCGCCTGCATAAACCACTTTGGAAACTTCGCTCCCGTCAACAACGCCACTGCAATTGTCACCATAACGGGCAAAGTCATCACACCGATGAAACTATTTGGAAATCCTAAAATAGCCGCCGACCAATGATTCGCCACCGCCGAACAGCTCAGAGCCGAGCTAAAATCGCAGCTTAATACGGCGTGAGAGTTTTTTGCTAATTCCAAGGCTTCAATAGATAATACGAATGATGCCAATAACCCTAGTCCACTGCCGACAAGCATTACAAATGCCGCCAAATTTTGCTTTTTCAAATCTTCGTGAAATAGCCAGTTTTTGATTTTACTAAACATAAAAACTCACTTCGCTAATTGTCGGTAGCGGCAAGCCACGCCAAAGGTTTTGCAATTGACCGCTGTCACTCAGTGCGATAATTGTTGGATATTCCACAATGTCATACACTTCGCAAAAATTATTACCTTCTACAGAATCAGGACTCATTTCCTCTAAAACCCGACCGGTTTGTCGACTAAAATCACGCAAAAAGTCTGAAACTTGGCGCGCATAATCGCTTTCCGAACGATAAATCACAACTACTCGCATTACAATTCCCGCTCACCCTTACTGCGTCGTTTCGCTAAAATCTCCACAAAATCGTCCAACGTCTTAAACTCATAAAAAACGCTAGCAAAACGAACATACGCCACTTCGTTGCGTTTTTCTAATTCGTCCAAAACTTGATCACCAATCTGTTTTGACGTAACTTCCGATTCGCCCAGCGCGTATAAAGAATCTTCAACCGCTGTAATGATATTATCGACTTCCTCGTCAGACTTAAAGAATTTTCCGACCGAACGGCGCGTCGAATTCGCCAACTTCACCCGGTCAAACAGCTCACGATCACCATTTTTCTTTATCACCGCAAGGTTTGGTTTCTCAACTCGCTCATACGTAGTAAATCGCTTGCCATCTGGAGTTTCTCTACGACGTCGAATTGCGGCACCATCAGAAACTTCGCGTGATTCAATAACGCGACTATTGCCGATATTAAATACCATTTTATCTACTCCTTGTTCTTCTTTCGTCGCCTCAGAAATGCCGGCGTATCGTCCTCATCATCGTCAGCTTCAACGGTTGGATTTTCCCAAATATTAGTCTCCGGCTCAGCCGCAAAACTTTCGGCAGATTCTTCCTTGTCCAACTCTAGGTCAATATTTTTAACCATTTCGTCATCAACTTCTGTTTCGGCAGGTTTCGTGTCGTCGCCTACAGTCAAGCTAACTTCCTGCTGGCGGAATGTATCGCTATCAAATCCTGTCGCAATCACCGTAATGACCAGCTCGTCTTCCATTTCCGGCTTCAAAGTCGCACCAAAAATAATGTTGGCGTTCGGACTAACAGCGCTAGTGATAATTTCTGCGGCTTCCTGAATTTCCGCCATGCTCATATCGTAGCCACCAGTTACATTAAATAGCACACCCTTAGCGCCATCAATTGAGACTTCAATTAGCGGACTCTCAATAGCCTGCTGTGCCGCCTGAACCGCTCGGTCATCACCGCTCGCTCGCCCGATTCCCATCAAAGCTGAGCCTGCATTGCTCATAATTGCCTTAACGTCAGCAAAGTCAAGGTTAATCAAACCATGCTCGGTAATAAGTTCAGAAATTCCCTGAACGCCCTGCCTCAAAACATCATCAGCAATTTTGAAAGTTTCCAACAGAGGAGTTCGACGATCAATCGTTTGCAATAATCTGTCATTTGGAATAGTAATCAAGGTATCAACCTCGCGTCCCAAGTGAGAAATTGCCCAATCCGCGTTAACTCGACGCTTTTCACCCTCAAAGCTAAACGGTCGAGTTGCCACGCCAACCACCAAAATACCAAGCTCGCGCGCCACTTCTGCCACGACATAACCAGCACCAGAACCAGTTCCGCCACCAGCACCAATTGTCACAAATACCATATCTGCGCCCTCTAGCGCTTCCCTGATTTCGTCACGAGATTCATTAGCTGCGGCCTCACCAACAGTAGGGTCGGCACCAGCACCCAAACCATTAGTTGCGTCACGACCAAGATGAATTTTTATGTCAGCCTTCGAATTATGCAACGCCTGGGCGTCCGTATTCATAGCAATAAATTGAACGCCAGTTAGACCAGCATCTTTCATTCGGTTAATAGCTGAACCACCAGCGCCGCCAACACCGACGACTTTTATGCTGGCAAATGTTTGAACTTCACTTGGTTGTATTTGCGGCATATATTCCCTCTCTTAATCCTTACATAAAGTATATCATTTATTTAAATCTAGCGAAAATATTTTTAAGTAAACCGCCAGCTTTTTTAGTGACATCATTTGCGCCAACTATCGGTTTTACCTGCTGCGAAATGCCCATAGAATCAATCAACATCAGACCAACCGCAGCCGAAAACTCCGCGCCTTTCACTTCATCGCTAACTCCGCTATAGCCAGCCGGAACACCCAAGCGTGCCGCCACACTCAATTGATCTTTCGTAAACTCCACCATACCCTTGACTTTCGCCGCACCGCCAACCAGCACAACGCCGCTCGGTAGCTTTCCTAATCGCCCAGCTCGCTTCAGTTCTTTGGCAATTGCTTCAAAAATCTCTTCATATCGCGCTTGAACAATCTCGTCAATTTCTTCTTGATTGAACTTATATGTCTGCTTTTCAACCTTCGTTTCGACTTCGCCCAAAACGTCGCCGCCAAATCTCGCGTGCGCCAATTTCACAACTTCCGCAATTTCCGGATCCGTCCTAAGACCAATAGCCAAATCGTTCGTTACATTCTGACCGCCCATTGGGATAACCGCCAGATGTTGCAAATCGCCCTCTTCATAAATAGCAATTCCCGTAGTTGCCGCGCCAAAATCAATCACCGCAACGCCATTTTCACGCTGACTTTCCGTAAGAACGGATTGAGCTGCCGCCAAAACCGACGGAACAACAGACACAGCCTCAACCTTAGCCATTTCCGCCGACTTCTGTAAATTAGTAATGTGTGGAACCAAACCAGACACGACATTCGCCCTAATTTCCAGACGCGCGCCAGTCATACCAATTGGATCTTTAATATTATCCTGACCATCCAGCCTATACGCGTGCGCAATAATATCTAAAATCTCTCTATTCTGTGGCACTTTTCCAGTTGTAGCAACTTCCTCCAACCTCAATATATCATCATGAGTAACCTCATTATTAACAGTTCCAACAGTAATCATTCCGTCGGCCTTTGTACTTAATAAATGAGATCCGTTAATGCTCAATGTAGCCGCATTAATCTGATGACCGCTCATTCGCTCAGCGGGCTCCAAGGCCTTATCAATAGCCTCAGCTGGACCACTCAAATTCGTTACAGTTCCCTTGCGCATTCCGCTATTCGGCGCTTCACCAACGCCAACAATTTTTGGCGCACCATTTTCTGCGTCAATATAACCAACGACACAGCGCACGTTTTTCGTGCCAATATCAATTCCTACCACATATCGAGATTGCTCCTGCATAAGCTCCATTATACAGGTTATGCCTATAATTTGGCAAGCGAATTAGCCTAAAGCTTTGTCAGAATCTCAGCGCCAGTTTCGGCAATCAATACCGTATGCTCAAAATGCGCACCTAGGCTGCCGTCTTTCATACTAATTGTCCAGCCGTCGCTGTCGGTGATAATTTTCTCACCGCCCAAGCTCGCCATCGGTTCAATTGCAATTGTGTCGCCAGCGTGCAGCATCGGACCAGTTCCTCGCCTGCCGTAATTCGGAATTTCTGGCTCCATATGCATACTCAGCCCCACGCCATGACCAACTAGTTCACGGATTATACCAAGTTTAGCCTTCTTCAACACAGCTTCCACTCCCGCTGAAATATCGCCAACTCGCGTTCCATCGCCAGTTATCGCGTCAATTCCCGCATATAAACTCTGTTCTGTTGTGTGTAATAAATGTTTCTTCACACCCTTAGGCTCCTCATCAACAACCATAGTAAAGGCACTATCCGTTTTCATTCCACGATAGCCAATTACCAAATCAAAGCTGACCACGTCGCCCTTTTCAAAAACATATTCGGTCGGGAAAGAATGCACCAATTGTTCGTTCGTCGATATACAAATCACTCCCGGAAACTTCACTTCATCCGTAAGATAAGTCGCTTCTGCGCCAAAATCTTTAATTCGCTTAGCTACAAAATCATTAGCATCCAATTCACTCATTCCAGCCGTTACAGATTTTTTCAATTCGTCATAAATTGTCGCAAGCATTTTGCCGCACTCGCGCATATCTTTCATCTGTTGCGGCGTTTTTTCTCCGGTGATCAATTGGCTCATTTTACGCCCTCAACGATGCCGCGGCTAACCAGTTCTCTCTCGATTTCATCATGAACTTGACCAACAGTTCCAACGCCGCTCATATGCACAATTGGAACACCATTGTCATTCAAATAATCCAGAATCGGGTAAATTTCACCTCGATAAATACTGAGTCGCTTGTCGATTGCTTCAGGAGTGTCGTCAACTCGACCGCGAACCCTCAAACGCTCCAGAATTTCATCGCGCGGAACTTCCAATACAATTACCAACTTCACATCTTTTCCATGATGCGAACGCGACTCAATTAGCCATTTAGCCTGCTCTAATTGCCTTGGATAGCCGTCCAAAATTACACCATTAATATCCTTAGCTTTATTAAGAGCCTCGCCCATCAAACCGTTGATAGTTTCCATCGGCACCAGTTCGCCAGATTGCATGCGATGAATCAATTCGCCATCGTGAGTATCGCGCAATAACTGTCCGGCACTAAGCCAACGCCAACCGTGTCGTGCCGCTAAAATCTGACCCTGCACACTCTTACCAGCACCCGCCGGCCCAAAAAATACAATCATTTTTTCCTCCTATTTCGTGAGTTTTTCTTTAACAATTTTTGCCACCAACGCGCCATCCGCAGCATTGCCAGCCTTACTTTTTACCGCGCCAATAACTTGTCCCATTTTCTGAATTGAGACATCGTCCATACCCGCAATAACTTCTTCTACAATCTTCGAGATTTCCGCCTCGCCAAGTTGCTCTGGCAAAAATTCTCGTAAAATTTCCGCTTCTTTTTCTTCAGGTTCCGCCAATTCCGCACGGTCATTCTTTCGATATAAATCCGCACTTTCGACGCGCTTTTTCACTTCTTGAGCAACGACTTTTTCAATCTCAGCATCATCCAAGCCGTCTTCTCGCTTGCCCAAAGAAACTTCTTCGTTTAAGATTGCTGCCTTTAGATTACGCAAAACATCACCACGAAAACGATCGCCGCTCAATAGAGCGGCTTTCATTTCACTAGTAATGCGCTCTTTTAGCGCAGACATTAACGCACCCCTAGGCGCATTTTTGCCGTTTTTTCAGCTCGTCGCTCGCGGCGAATAATAGCTTTTTTACGACGCTCGGTCTTTGAAATTGGTTTTTCAAAACGCATAACGCTCTTAGCGCGAGCCAAAACACCGCTTTGCAAAACCCTGCGGTTGAAACGACGAATGATATTTTCGTTCGCTTCCTTCTGATCTTTACGTGTTACTTGTACCATACTGCAAACATTATAACAGATGAGAAAGTATTTGCCAACTAGATTATCCCTTCACCTTCTTTGACGTGAGATTTAATACCTCACCATCAGGAGTAAACGTAATAGTATAAGTGGTCACATCAGCCCGTATATGCCTATTACAGTCAAATCTGTGTTCTGTAACAGGGATCTTGGCAGTATACGTACCATCATCATTTTCAGAAATTTTAACTTTGGCAAGGTCACAAGGAATATTTTCTGGCAAAGCCGAATCGCCAGGAACTTCTCCATTCGCATCACTGGATAAAGACAATTGAACGCCATTATTTATCTCATACATTACGTCCTTTAGGGAAATTAAGTGACCAGCAGCTGCTACTAAAGAACTCAAGCTAGAAGCTTCATTCAAATGTTCAGCGAATTCCTTATGTTTACCCGCTACGTCATCATACTCTTCTTTAAGATCCGCTAAGGCTTTGCCAGGCAGCTCCGAGCGTGTATCTTCGTGATAATTAGTCAGTAACTTTAGCGCTACCCTCCCCAGGCTAGTATGTGTATCTTTCTGATATATAATCTCCCCTCTGTCGCTATTAGAAAACTCCATATTACCAAACCTCCTAAAAAATTCTCCCACCTAAAAATATTAATACACTATAACAATACATCTATTCTACAAGTAACGCAACTATTACACCTAAGCCAAATGCAATAATCACCCTGCAAGCTTTAGGCGGACAAGGCGAGATCTTTAGTGTCAGCGCCATACACAATCGCTAACGCAGTAGGGTCGTTCATGACATTGTGAGTGTGGTTGTTTAAAATTCCATATAGTCCGACTTCAGCACTTGTCGACTTAGGCTCACCATTCACAATACCGACAATGCGAGCCATGTCACGCATATTAGTCAAATGACTACCTTCGGGTACAAATATAATAATATTGTTTCGGACATTTGGCGCGGCTTTCAATAAATCTTCTAATAAGCCATCATTACTTAAGGCGAAAGGATCAGTAAGGAATTGCTGGCGCCAACCTTGTTTCGGCGAAGCAAACTCGACACTTGACTCTTCTGAGAGTTTACCAACTTCCTCAATAACTTTAGGATCTTCTCTCTGCAAAAACTCCAAGCCCAGTTTTTTTGCGCTTGGACTCAATGATTTCTTGCCGTAACGTATCAATTCCATGCCTTCTTTTACTATGAAATTCCACCCCAAAGCAACAATCCCCATTTTACGCGATCCCACCGGATCGAATAGTCGTAGCTCATTAACCTTAGATTCCATGCGAGCAACTGACGACGTCGCAACACGACCACCCAAAGAATGCCCACCAACACTAACCTCGTCGAAATCTTTCGCGACATGGTCAATTACTGGACCAACATATTCCCCTAAGCTATCGTAGCTACCAGTCTTTCGTATCTCCTTACGAACAGACTCGGGCAGCATCCCAGAATTCCCCACTCCCGGCATATTCACAACCATAATAGCCTTATCCGGATTCCCGCACACCAGAACGGAGGCTTCTCGAATTGCGACTGGATTATGGTCATCTCCTCCCCATCCATACAAAACAGCCTGAATCTTATTCGCATTTTCATTACCAAATATCGCAACTTCAAGCCCAACTCTACCCAGTCCACTAAATACACGAATATAGCGCGGATCTTTCAGTTGTTCAACAGTCTTATTCATGTGGTTTGAATTGTAAGATTCCTCAGCCAAGCGACGCATATCTTCCTGCGTAGCAAGTTGTATAGTCTTTCCCTGTCTCAAGTCACTATCAATCTTGGCGACCTGTAGACCATTCTCAAAGCCATAATCTGTAGGTTTAGATGACGGCACCCAAAGTGTTTCCGATTTCACAAGAACTTCACTCCAAATAAATTAATAAAGTGGTAATATTATATAATATAAAAGAAAATGATGCAATAGCTACACTCCAGAAATATGTAGCAATCGCCCTTCAACTGACTTCATCCCTTGCCATTCATTTACAGTCGGCTGAAACCAAGCAGACACTTCGTCGCCCACTTCACGGAAAAATTCTTCTGGCGCATTAAAAGCCAGCATTTGCAACACAACGTCATTTTTATCACGCAATGTCAATTTCACGTGTTGCCCATCCGCACCCATTCTCCTCGCGCTCAGAACCGTCGCTTCAGTTATTTTCAATATAGGCTCCGCGTTACCATTGCCAAACGGTTCCATCTTTGCCAAATTATCAACCAGTTCCTCATTAATTTCCGAAAAATCGTCGATCTCCACGTCAGACCTCGGCAGCAAATATAGTTCCTGATTTTTTAATTGCAGCGAATCGTAAAACTCATTCACTCGCCTACGAAAATCGTCAATTCTCTCGGTCGCCAACGTCACGCCAGCCGCCGCTCCATGACCGCCACCTTTAATAATGATGTCGTCAGCTGCACGAACCGCGTCAGCCGCGGAAAAATCACCAAAACTTCGCGCCGAACCCGTAGCTTCATCGCCACGCTCGCCAATTATAAAAACCGGCTTCTTATATTTCTCAACCAACTTCGACGCCACAATTCCGATAACTCCGTGATTCCAATTGCCGCTATTCACCACCAAAACTCGATCATCAGTCATATTGTCCGCCTGTTGGCAAGCTTCATCAAAAATCTCATCCTGAATACTGCGACGTTTGATATTCAATTCTTCTAGCTTTTCACTAGCCTCCAATGCTTCCAGCCCATCACTCGCCGTCAGCATGTCCAGAGCATATTGCGCCGTTTCCAGTCTACCCGCCGCGTTCATTCGCGGACCCAGACCAAATCCCAGATGCCTAGCATTAACCTTCTCTGGATCAATTCCCGCCACCGACATCAATGCCTTCAAACCAGGACGCCTCTGCTTTTTCAAAACTTCCAAGCCCCAATAGACATTCGCCCTATTTTCGTCCGCCAGCGTAACTATGTCACAAACCGTCCCCAGTGCCACCAGATCCAATAGCCACTTCTCATAACCATCTGGCAACCCATCCAGTTCAGTTTGTAGAGCTTGCACCAACTTAAACGCCACACCCGCACCACACAAATCGCGGAATGGATATTTATGACCAGGAAACTTCGGATTAACTGCAGCAACACTCGGCGGTGGAGTCTCGGCAACATTATGGTGATCAGTCACCACCGTATCAATCCCCAAACTCGACGCATATTCAATTTCCGCATGACACAAACTTCCCGTATCAACCGTGACAATTAAATCCGCGCCCATATTTTGCACCTTATCAACAGCACCCATCGTCATTCCGTATCCCTCAACAAACCGATTCGGAATAAATGCACCAACTTCCTTAAAGCCAAACTTGTCAAACGCATCCAGCAAAATTGCCGTCGCACTCAGTCCGTCAATATCGTAATCGCCATAAATGACAATTTTCTCACCCTCAGCGTGCGCCTTTTTTAAGCGATCCACCGCTTTTCTCATATCTGGCAATAAAAACGGATCATGCTTTACTGACGCGTAATTCGGATGCAAAAATTCCTCGCGTGCCGCACGCGTAGTCAAGCCTCGAGCCGCTAAAATTTTCTCAAATAATGTCATTAGTCTTTATCAGCCATGCCACGCTTTGATCGCGCTGAATATTGCTGAGATTTAATCACCATACTTTGCAATTCCTTAAAAATTGGGAATTGTTTATTAGTGAAATACGTACGTGAGTTACCTTGCTTTTCACTCTGCAAAAATCCAACCTTTTCTAGTCGCTTCAATTCTCGTTGAATGTTTCCAGGATCTTCCTTAATTAGCTTTGCTAATCCGCGAACATGTGTGTGAAAATCAGGATACTTAGCGTATACTACTACAATTTTTCGCCGCACCCTAGATGTAATAAAAACGTCTAACATAACCTCCCTAACGCATCTTTCTTAATTAAAGTTTATCACAATTTTACAACACCCGACAAGTTTTTTACTTCCAATTCAAAATAACCTGATTAATTTTCGCTATCGTTTCCTCTTTGGACGGCAATGTATTATCCTCATAGTAATGATTTAATCCCATAAAATTCTCCTTCACATCCAAGATATGCATTTCATCAACCGTCATGTGCAATTTATCCACCGCCGCCACACCGCAAAACGGCACCGCAATCACCAATTTCTCAATCCGAACCGACTTCAGAAAACTCAAAGCCACGTCCAAAACCGATAAATCATCACCAAAACCATCGCTCGCCAAAATCACCACCCGATCCTTTAACATATCCTTATCGATGATTCCACCATCGCCCAAAAGCCTATTCATTTTCTGATGAGCCTCACGCTTTTTCTCTTCCAGATAACCGTGAAATTCACTAGTATATTCATTAATTTCACCGTCAGAAAATTGACTATTATACGTAAATTGCCCAGACTGCGACATCGCCCCGATGCTTAAACTTTCCCCAGGAATCTCAATCCCCTCGCTAAGCAGCATCATGAGGACACAGTGAAGCTTCACTGCAATTTGCTCGCCGATCAGCACGCCACCTTCGCCAATTGCAACCACCGCGCAGTTTTCATAGCGATACTTTTCCAGTACTTGATCAGCCAGAATTGCCCCAGCCTGCGAACGACTCTCAAAATACATATGCTTATTTTAGCATTTTTTTCGCGATATAATATGAATATGCATTACTATTTGGTTTCGCCAGCAAGAATCGTCCGCGCCGACGCAAGTTCGTTTACGTATTCTTCGGAAGAAAGACTGCCAACCGGAATGATTGTTGCTATAGAAATCGGCAAAATCAATGCTATTGGCGTAGTTCTACAAGAAGTTCGCCAGCCCGATTTTGAAGTCAAGCCAATTAGTAAAATCATTGAAGAATATCCCTTGCCAATCGAACTCGTTCAAACCGCCATATGGATGAGCAAATATTACGCCACACACCAAGCAATCGTCTGGCAAACAATTTTACCTAGAGGATTATCCAAAAAACGTCGCTCAATTAACCAGTCCACCTCAGTTAATCCAGCAGAAAATCGAATAAAAAATGTATTCACAGATGAGCAAAAAGTAGCTCTCCAGACCATCGAAAATCTCCATTCTGGAACGGTACTTTTACACGGCGTAACTGGCTCAGGAAAAACTCTAGTGTATATAGAAGCCGTAAAACAAGCCTTAAAAGAAGAGCGATCGTCAATAATTTTAGTCCCCGAAATTTCCCTAACTTCGCAACTGGTTGCTGAGTTTTCCGCTCATCTGCCAAATGTCATAGTTACCCATTCCAAACAAACCGAAGCTCAACGATATGCAATTTGGAAAAGAGTCATCAGCTCAAACGATCCGGTAGTAATCATCGGCCCGCGGTCTGCCCTTTTTGCGCCCGTGCAACAACTTGGACTTGTGGTAATTGATGAGTGTCACGAACCGAGCTTCAAACAGGAACAGTCCCCTCGATATTCAGCCCTCCGCGTCGCCTCAGTCCTTACAAATCAACACCGTGGTAAGCTAATTCTAGGTAGCGCCACCCCAGCAGTCGCCGACTATTACGTTGCAAAAAAATCAAACACACCAATCATTACAATGACAAAACCAGCAAGACCAGACACCGTTCGCCCCAACGTGACGCTGGTCGACATGACAAAGCGCAACAATTTTACTCAGCATCAATTCCTCTCCGACCCACTTCTGAAATCTATAAACGCAGCATTATCAAAAAATGAGCAAGTTCTTATTTTTCATAATCGACGCGGCACAGCATCAATCACATTATGCGATAACTGCGGCTGGCAAGCTGGCTGCCCACGCTGTTTTATTCCGCTCACTCTGCATGCAGATAGTCATAAATTGTCATGCCACATTTGCGGTTTTTCGACCAAAGTTTCCACTAGTTGCCCTGAATGTAAAAACGCCGACATCATCCACAAAGGTATCGGAACTAAGCGAATTGAAGACGAATTACAGAGGTTATTCCCGAACAAAAAAATTGCTCGATTTGACAAAGATACCGATTTGAAAGCTACCGTGGACGAGCGTTATGACGAACTGAAAAATGGCGAAATAGATATAATTATCGGCACGCAAGTCATTGCCAAAGGACTAGATTTGCCACATTTAACAGTCGTCGGGGTCATTCAAGCTGACACCGGACTTTCTCTCCCTGACTATTCATCGCCCGAACGAACATTTCAATTACTCGCCCAAGTCGTCGGCCGCGTCGGCAGGTCAAGCACACCAACAGAAGTTGTCGTCCAATCATACCAGCCAAGTCACCCATCCATCACAAACGGACTATCTCAAAACTATACAGAATTTTATCAAAGAACCATATCTCAACGACAAAAAACCAACTTTCCACCCTTCACTTACTTATTAAAACTAACCTGCGTTTATAAAACCGAAGCCGCCGCCACAAGAAACGCTAAAAAATTATCCGAACTATTAAAATCCAATTTTGATAACATTGAAGTTTTTGGACCAACGCCCGCTTTTTATGAGCGTGTCCGCGATACATATCGATGGCAAATCGTAGTAAAAAGTCCCAAACGACAAGAGCTTCTTGACGTCTTAAACTTCCTGCCGCCATCACACTGGCAGTACGAGCTTGACCCTGTAAGTCTACTGTAATTTCTGGTATAATTATAGCAATGACAAAAGACGATATTATAACATTACCAAACCCACATCTTCGCCAAAAATCATCAAAAATCCACGTAGTTACTAATGACGTTATAAAACTGACAGACGAAATGACCGCAGCTGCGCTGGACTGGGAAGATTCTAGACCTCACGAGATTAGCGCTGCCCTGGCCGCTGTGCAGGTCGATAAATTAGAACGTGTTGTGATTGTTCGAGCCGACTTTGAGAGAAAATCAACTCGCGAATTCATCACTCTTATCAATCCAGAAATCGTGAAATATGAAGGTGAAATTGTCGAGGATTTTGAGGGATGCTTAAGCGTTAAAAGCATTTATGGAAAAGTTCCTCGCTACAGTAAAATTCGCGTAAAAGCCATGAATTTAGATGGCGAAGAAGTGCGAATTAAAGCCGAAGGATTTTTGGCGCGCGTATTGCAGCACGAGATAGACCACTGTAATGGATTAGTTTTTATAGACCATATTAAGGATAAAAAAGATGCTTTTTATACGCTCGACAAGAAAGGCGAGTTGCAACCGTTAGATTATGACAAAGATATCGCCGAAAATAGTATTCTTTGGGACTGAAAATTACAGCCTAATTACCCTAGAAGCTCTTGTCGAAGAGGGATTTAACGTTGTTTGCGTTATTACCAAACCTGACACCAAGCGTGGTCGCGGACACAAACTTACTGAACCTCCAGTAAAAACATTCGCTAAGTCTCACAACATTCCAGTTTTGCAGCCAAGCAAAGTCAGTGAAATTACCGACTATATAAAACAACTTCAGCCAGTAACAGGAGTTTTGGTTGCATACGGAAAAATCATTCCCCAGTCAATTATCGACTTATTTACACCGGGAATTATCAATGTTCACCCTTCTCTACTACCAAAATATCGAGGACCCTCGCCTATCGAATCAGCTATAGCCAATAGAGATACCGAAACTGGCGTATCGATAATGCAACTTGATAGTAAAATGGATGCCGGCCCCATATACGCTCAAACTCGACAAGCCCTAACTGGAAAAGAAACAAAGTTCGAATTATACGACAAATTATTTCACGACGGCACTTCTCTGCTAATAAAAAACCTGCCAAACATCATCAATAGGAGTCTTCAACCAACACCACAGGACGATTCTCAAGCTTCATATTGCCAATTATTAAACAAGGATAACTCATGGCTCGATACGGAACGTATGACCGCCGCCGAGGCTGAAGCCCACGTCCGCGCACACCTCGGGTTTCCGCGTAGCCGAATGACAATTGACAATCGAGATATCATTATCACGAAATCTCATTGCGACAAAACTCCGAATTCTCATCTTGATAAAAAATTTGCCGACGGCAACTATTTAATTATTGACGAGCTCATCGCACCCAGTGGAAAAACAATGACCGCAGAAGAATTTATCCGCGGTCATCAAGCCTAAATTCACTGACTAAGCAGCCAAATCAAAGTCGCTTTGAGTCTGCTGCGGCGCTGAAGGCGCACTCATGCCACCTAAAATAGCATCGCGGTTGGCAATAATTTCCTTCTTAAGATCAGCCATAACCGCAGCCACAACGTCACGATAATCTGGTCGGTTAACCTCTAGCCACTTAGTAGCTGCAAATTCATCCTTCAGACGCGGATCGTCAACTGGCAAACCTGAAGCTTGCGACATTTTCTGCAACATTGGTTCCTGCTGATAATTAGGCGCATGTTTCGCTAGAAAATCATCCACAGCACCTGGAGTTTTATCGATAATTCCCGCAAATTCCTCCAGCTGAGCATCGCTCATTCCCTGGCTTAATCGTTCGCCAACTCGAAGCTCCAATTCGCTGTAAATATGCTGCAACAACGATTTTTGCTGATCTTCTGGCAGTTGGTCCAGCCCTAATTCTTTAAGAAATTCTTCATTCAGTTGGAACATAGTCCTCCTTTTCTTTCGTCTATATGATTAAGTTAAATTATACCAGTAACTGTTTAATATTACTATCCGCGAATCATATTCAGCGCGTCATTGTATAATTTTTGTAGCTCAATCATAGTCTCATTCATCGAGTTTTGAACAATTTCCGTCAAATTAACACCATTATTTACACACCAATTCAATACCGCAGAAACATCGTCACCATCCAGTAATTTCATAAACTCATCCAGCCTCGCTTCGCCAACAGCCAGTAAGATCTTCCTTACGATCTTATCCTGTACACTGTTAGCGACGTCTTCCCTCATTTGCTCTTTTTTATCCGCAGGCAATGATCCAAAACCAGCCTGTGCTAAGAATTCGTCAGTAATTTCAAACATTTTTATCTCCTTGTTTATTTTTATATTTTATCTATTAAACGTATTGATTCAATACTCCCAACACGTCTGCAGTAACACTAGATCCATCAACTTCCAGATACTCTATTCCGCCAGTATTATACCATTCCACGGTGTGACCGTCAGCCATGGCTTTATCAGCCAGATTATGAAGTTGATCCATTGCGTTTGCGTCACCAAACTTCTCAGCAGCCCAGTTCCAAGGATAGTCGTAAGAACTGAAATTTGGTGTATCTGGATTAACACTATTTCCGATTGTTTTGGCAGCAGGGTTATCTATAGAAGGTTTGTCGCCAGACTGTGGTACTTGATCACCACCAGATTGTGGAGTTGTATCAGCATTACCCTCAGGTCCAGTAGCGTGTGCAGAGTTAGCCCACCAGTCATTGATGAAACTACCAACAACACCACCCAATACAAAACCAACAGCATACTTACCTGATGATGATAGTACTTTCTTACGCAGGGCATCCCGTCTCTCTATACTCACATCCTTAAGATTGTCAACTGATACATTGACTGCACGCTCCATAACATCGTCAATTTTCATATTAGCCACAGCTTTCTCAAATGAAGGATCTATAGTTTCAAGACGGTCATCAGCGGCTATGCGATCTTCGCCACGATGCTCCTCCAGAACAGCTTGTTTTGTTGCTCCAGCAACTCCCAATTTCGTTACTATACCGACAGCCGTCGTAATAGGCCATCCAGCAATTCCAGCAAAGGTTCCTGTAGCAGTACCTACCACAAGACCAGTGCCACCCAACTTCAGCCACTGAGCAATCTTACCACCCTTATTAAACCATTTACCAACTTTAGCGACAGCTTTCTTAAATTTACCACGATCATCGAGCATGCTGTCATACTTATCTGTCGTTGCTCTTGAGGTTTCTTGCATACTTGCAAACGCTGCTTGACCCATTTCCGCTGCTAATTCAGCCTGCTTTTCTGGATCCTGTTTTGCTGCTTCGATTTTATCAGCAAACTTAAGACGCATATATTCCAATTCGCACTGCTTCAATTGTTCCGTAGCAGCTTCTAATTCAGCTTGGCGCTTCTTTCCACCAAAGTGCTTCTTAAAGAAATGAGTTTCAACGGCGATACTGGCCTTAGCAAACCTCTCCCTAGCGATTTTAAGGTTAGCAGCAGCTTTATGTTCTTCTACGCTCATCTCGGTTTTTTCAGCATCATCATACTCATCACCAAGATATTTATCTCGCATAGCCTGTTCGTACGGTGTTAAGCCTTCTGGATTATCATCCTTCTTTGGTTTATCCACGTTAGGGATCGTCGTGCTAAACATATCTTTGTCTATTACGTTTTCACCTTTAACCCTAGTATATACATCGGGATTTACGGAGCTTGAGTATTTAGCAGCCGCAGCCTCGCCCTTCCGCTTATCTATAAGTATATCAAGAGGTGTAGGCTTGGGCGGTTCGATTTCAGCAGGATATTGACGACCGTCTGGTTTAGTGACAGATTTAGGGAGAGAAGGTTTAGGATAAGCAGGATATTGACGACCGTCTGGTGTAGTAACAGATTCAGGGAGAGAAGGTTTAGGATAAGCAGGATATTCAGGAGTGGCAGGTGTATTGCCTGATTCTACAGGAGATCGATTACCGTCTGGTGTAGTGACAGATTCAGGGAGAGAAGATTTAAGATAAACAGGATATTCAGGAGTGGTAATGACCTCCACTCCACAATGATATCTCAGATAATTCAATTGTTCCTCAGACATAGTATTAGCAATTGGGCTAGTGTCGCCCGATTTTACGGGAGCCTCAGGAGCGATTGTGTCGGATATATCTTCAGTCTGCTTGCCAGAACCCTTGCCGGTCACTACTCTCCAAGTATATAATGCAACTTCTCCTAATTTTCGTGCAGCTTTTGTAAACAGATTATCTTTTTCAGGAGACTGTTCTCCATTAGACTTAGGCTGACCTTTAGGCGTTTCGCTCATTTTGTGGTGGTTTCCTTTCGCCTTCTGCACGCAGAATGGCAATAAACTTATGTATATCTAAGATACTATCATAAATACATAAAAAAGTCAATACTTAGAACAGTCTAACCCAGAGTTTTCTTCACTAATTCCCTCGTAAAGAACTCCAGCTTGTCGCCAATTTCTAAGGTAATTTTTTTCTTTGTCCTAAGACTCAGTCCGCACATTTCGCCTTCAAAGACCTCTTTTGCCTCTTGTTGCTGACGTTGTACGGAAGAAACTTCCACTTCAGCAATTTGCTCTCCGCCACGTTTTACGCGCGCCAGCAAGTCCTTAGCGACTTTACCGCGCTTCACTTCACCGCCAGCAATCACTTCTTCGCGCATTGTCCTAAACACGCCCTTAATTTCCAGCTCACCAATTTCAGTTTCAACGATTTCTGGCGCCAACAAAGCCTCCATTGAAGCCTTAGCGTCATCCAATAGTTCATAAATCACCTTAAAAATTCGCACTTCCACATGTTCACGCGCCGCTAATCGCTTAACTGCCGGTGGCAAATCGACATTAAAGCCATAAATCACCGTATTTTCACCGACCGCCAAATGAATATCGTTCTCAGAAATATTGCCAACACCAGTTCCGACAACATGAAGCTCAACCTCGCCATTCGTGTCAATCAGCTTCAAACTATCAACCACAGACGTTACCGAACCCTGAACGTCAGCCTTAACGATTACGTTAAATTCTTCCGCATCAAGCTTTCGATTCATCATCTTAAGAATATCTGCGCCAGTAACATTGGTTGTGGCTGCCATTTTCTCCTGTTCAATTTTAGCCTTTTGCGCCAAATTGCGAGCTTCTTTTTCACTCTTAGCAATCTCAAATCCATCACCGAATTGTGGCAATTCCTTAAATCCGGTCATATTCACTGGCATACTTGGACCGGCATCTTTAACGGCTTTACCGCGAAAATTTTGAAGCGTTCGGACTCGCCCGTAAGCCGTCCCAGCAACCAGATAATGACCAGGCCTCAAATGGCCATTCTCCACCAATAGCCCAACAACAGCGCCACGACCAGTTTCCATGTGCGCCTCAATAACCAAACCTTCAGCCGGAACATCTTCATCTGCGCGCAAATCTTCCATATCCGCCACCAATAAAACCATATCCAAAAGCTTATCTAAGTTCTGACCAGTTTTTGCGCTAACCTCAACCATCACAGTATCACCGCCCCATTCTTCAGGATTCAAGCCATGTTCAGATGCCAATTGAGTCTTTACCAGTTGCGGATTGGCTGCTTCTTTATCAATCTTATTAATTGCCACCACAATTTTAGCGTTAGCTGACCTAGCAAATCGAATAGCTTCAACAGTCTGAGGTTTAACTCCATCATCCGCCGCCACCACGATAATCACCACATCAGTCAGTGTAGCTCCGTGCTGCCTTAGCGCCGCAAAAGCCTCGTGACCCGGAGTATCCAATAAAGTGATAGTCCGTCCGTTGCGCTGAGCTTGATAAGCGCTAATATGCTGAGTAATTCCTCCGGCTTCACTAGCCGCTGTTTTCTTATCAAGAATCGCGTCTAGTAAACTCGTTTTACCGTGGTCAACATGCCCCATCACAGCTACAATCGGTGGACGAGGAACCGCCTTGTCTGATAATTTGTGCGCATGGTGATGAATTTCCGCAGAAACTGTCTTCCGTTTCAGCTGCACATCCAGTCCCAACTCTTCAACAATAATCTGTGCAGTCTCAAAATCTAGTCGCTGATTAATTGTCGCAGCAATTCCGTTCTTAAACAATTCACCAATCAGCGTAGTTACTGACAATCCCAGAGTTTCGGCCAACTCGCCAACCGTTACCGAATCCGCAATATTGACGATTTTTTCTGCCATAATAAGCTCCTCTCACCTCTGGGCGTAACTACGCTTCAGGGGATTTGTATTATTTTTTCTTTGATGATTTGCCGAGTGAAAGAGAAATCTTACGATTTTCCTTATCAATATCCAAAACTGTAAATTCTTTACGCTCGTTCAACGTAAATACCTTTTCAGGATCAGTACCGTCACCGCCAAGCTCTGACACGTGAACCAAAGCTTCAACCGCTGGGCTCAACTGTACGAATGCGCCAAATGGAGTAATTCGAGTTACAGTTCCCTCAACTTTCTCGCCAGGCTTAAATTGCTCAACTTCATCCAACCATGGATCTTTGGTCAATTGCTTCATACTCAAGCTCAAGCGTTCTTTGTCGATTGCAATAATCTTAGCTTCGATAGTTTGACCAACCTTTACGTAGTCAGATGGGTTATTGACACGCTCCCAGCTAATTTCTGAGATGTGAATCAAACCTTCAATACCTTCAACGTTAACGAACACGCCAAAGTCGACAACACCCGTAACAACACCCGTAACCGTGTCGCCGATTGCCAACTTCTGGAATCGCTCTGCCAAGCCTTCTTTAACCGCCTCTTTTTCAGAGAAGATCAATTTGTTAGCTTTGCGGTCAGCATCCAAGATTCGCGCCTTGATATCCTTCTTTACCAAGCTGTTCAATCGTTGCAAGATTTCGTCCTTGTCGCTAGAACCTACACGAGGATAGTGTTCAGCTGACAATTGCGATACCGGCAAGAATCCGCGAATACCTTCGTATTCAACTAGTAATCCACCACGGTTAGCATCGTATGGCACAACAGTGATGATTTCACCAGATTCCAATTTAGCCATAACTTCATCCCAACCACGATCTTTCGCAGCCTTGCGCAATGAAAGTAGCGAATAACCGTCTTCCAATTCGGTATCAATTACGCTAGCAATTACTGAATCGCCAACATTGTAGTTCTTTGAAAGGCTAACTTCGCGGCGTGGAACCAAACCAACACCCAAAGGTCCTAAATCGATTAAAATTTCGTGCTTCTTTACTGATAAAACAGTACCGTCAACTGTTTCACCGACAGTAAGTTGTTTAACACTATCACCTGCTTGAGCCAGCAGGTCATCCATTGTAATTTTGACATCTGCCATAAGTCTTCTAAAGACCCCTTCCTTAAAATTGATATTATTCTTCAGGGACATAATAAAAATATCCCCACAGATTATCACAATTATATCACAACAGATAGATAGAAGTCAAAGCTAGATCAGATAGCGAGATCGCTGATAAGCCACCGTTAAAAACGCCAAAATACCAAAAGCCACTGCAGAAACAGCTACATCTTCTGGTCCAGTTTTTGGTAATCCTTTATCAGATTGCTTAGAAGGAGTAGAAGGAGCTGGCGTTGTAGATGATGGCGATTGTTGAGACTGAGAAGATTCAGGTGTAGGAGTTGTCTTTTTCGACTCTTCAGTCTTCACGTCAGTTCGTGCCTCACCTCTTCCGCCTGACTGACTATTTGTTTTTTGATCTGCGGACTGCTGAGATGTGCTGTTGTTTTGCGAATTCTTATTGCTATTCTCTGATGCTACCAAATCACTAGAGATCGGTGATCCATCTTGTGATAAATTATTTTGCCTAATTCCGTAAAGAACAGCCAAAGATATAGCCACTAAAATAGCGCCTACTACTACAAAAACTCCAATTGATCCAGTCTGATTTACTCGCTTCATATTATATCTCCACTCAAATTTTCTTTATTATATCATAATGACCTCTTATAAGTAAAGCTGGTGATATAATAAATATATGATTATTACGGTTGACACAGGTGGGACCAAAACATTAGTAGCCAGCTTTGACGAGGAAAAAAATCCTAAGCATATCATTAAATTCCCCACCCCTAAAAACGTAGACCAATATATTCAACGCGTCGCCGATCAAATTCACCTGATTACGAACGATAAGCCAATTGACGCAATTTCTGTGGCTCTGCCAGGAGTAGTTAAAGACGGCGTAGCAGTGTGGTGCCAAAACCTCGGCTGGAAAAATCAACCTATCCGTGAGCTACTTTCCCGATATTTTCCTAATATACCAATATTCATTGCAAATGATGCCAATATGGCAGGACTGGCAAGTATGCTCAGATTGTCCAAAACTCCCAGATGCGGCCTATACATCACCCTAGGAACCGGCGTTGGCACTTCCCTGATTCTGAATGGAAGTCTACATAAAGAGCTTAGCGACTGCGAGGGCGGACATATGTCTTTGAATTACAATGACAAGATTACCACCTGGGAAGAGATTGCCGCGGGTAGGGTTTTCCAGAGAATTTTTGGCGAATTATCATCAGATACTCCCCTGGAAGTCTGGGAAGAGGTTGCTAATAGGATAAAGGCTGGATTGCAACCGCTCATCGCCTTTACGCAACCAGATGTCGTTGTTATTGGCGGGAGCGTGGGAGTATTCACATCCTATTTTTCAGATATTTTAAGCGGTCTTCTGGCAGAAAACTTACCCGCCGCCATATCAGTACCAAAAATAATCAG
>CAURDR010000005.1:0-27857 GCA_963523995.1 uncultured Candidatus Saccharibacteria bacterium
CAAATGGTAACTTAAAGAATGCTGTAATGAATAAATCCAGAATTAGCGATGTTAAGAACGCATGGAAATCTCGATCTGCTAGAAAGCTAGCAGAAAGAAGATCCGGCAATACTATGTACGGACGAGCCGCAAGGAAGCTTAGAGAAAGCAACTCTATACTTGGGAAAGGACTTGGAATCGCAATGAATCCTGCAGCAGCCCTTGATAATAACTGGATTGGTAAGAAGATAGGTCTTGGTGATGGCGCAAGGGCAGCACAAGAGGCCTACGATAAAGCCGCTACGGAAAAGGCTGAACGAGCAATCACGTATCAATACGGCGGAGATGCTGAGGCAGCCCTAAAGGACAAAAAAGCCGACAAGTACACTAGGATTGCAGCCGTTAACCAACTTAAGGGACAAGGCGCTCATGGTGCGGACGTAGTGGCTGATTACCTGAGAGATGGTGGAGAAGTGGATAGTGTAAGTATGGCTAATGCATTAACCGAAATGAAAGGGTCTCACGCTGGAGTTTCTGAGGCAGGAGTTAGTGCTCTTAAGGCTCTTCAGAGTGGTAAATCAAGCTTCTCACTCGGGGATAAAGATTCGTCAGGCAATGTCGTTGGCGATTCAGCAAAGGACGAGTTTAATAGCCTAACTAAGGATGGCGTAAGTAAATTATCCAATGAAGCCATCGCCAAACAGAGCGCTGACGCCATTAAGCACTCTGCTATAAAAAGAAATGACGCTCTTAAGCTACTGAAAGATAATAGACTCAGGTCTATGATGAGCCAGGATACAAAAAATGCTCTTGTCAATAAATAAACATAATGACCCCTTCTCTTGACTTTTTCCATCAAAAATGCTAATATAACCTCAGATGGAGTGGTTAATTTCCCGTAAGCAGCTTCTTAACAAGTGGCTGCAGTGGTTTGTATTGCTGATAGCAGGGATGCTGGTGGGCATTTTTCTTAATACCTTAACGCACTCGACTTCTGTTTACGCCGTAGACGCAGAATGGAGCGGCCATAATTTAACCTATAATAAAGAAAAATATACAAAGGTAAGTGATGATAAAAAGATCAAACAATTCAACCTACCTGATAATTCGCTTGTTTATGTTAATGAAGATAAGAATAAAAAAGAAACCAAGGTTATTTATTTCCCATCAAGCGAAATATCTTCACTAAGTTCCGCGACTTACGCGGTTTATTCATTTACGCCACCGAACACCTACGAACAAACCAGCACTTCAACTATTTCGATTGAATCGCCATCTGAAAATTCAACCAGCACTTCCTGTGACGTACAGGGAATAGGTTGGATTATCTGTCCAGTTTCCAACTGGTTAGCTGATGGTATTGATTTTATGTACAGCGCACTTCAGGAGTTCTTAAAAACTAAGCCGTTAGAAACAACCAACCAAAATAGTGGAATTTATCTGGCGTGGGTCATTATGCGCAACATCAGCAACGTGGCGTTTATCGTGGCGTTTTTGGTGATTATCTACTCACAATTGACCTCTGTAGGAATTAGCAATTACGGCGTTAAAAAAATGCTCCCTAGGTTAGTAATTGCGGCGGTGTTGGTCAATTTATCGTTCACGTTTTGTGCTGTATTGCTAGACTTGTCAAACGTAACTGGTTACGCTTTCCAAGACGCTTTCATGGGGATTAAAAACACAATATCCACCGTAGGAGAAAATACGGGCGTAGGTTGGACATGGTCAGAACTTATTGTGATGATATTATCCAACGGAGCTTTAGCTGGTGGGGTGGTCGCAACAGTAGCCATGGGAGCAGAACTGTTACCATTGGCGCTATCAGCATTAGTGGGAATAAGTCTAGTACTTCTCTTAGTGCTTCTAATTATGGCAGCACGTCAAGCTTTAATTGTAATCTTAATTATCATTTCACCTTTAGCCTTCGTTTGTTATTTACTTCCTGGCACAGAAAAATGGTTTAAGAAATGGCGAGACTTATTCTTCACGATGTTAGTGTTCTTCCCGGCATTCGCTGTAATATTCGGTGGGGCGCAATTGGCAGGAATAATAATTATCCAAAACGCTACAGGAGCAAATGGTGGAATAATGCAGATTTTAGGTATGATAGTTCAAGTTATACCATTAGCCTTAACACCTATAATTCTGAAACTTAGTGGCGGAGTATTGGGTAAATTCGCTGGGTTTGTTAATGACAAAAACAAGGGCTTATACGACAGGACTAAGAACTATTCTAAAGATCGCCGCGAAACTATTAAAAACAAGAAACTGGCTAATGCCAATATGGCGCGATTCAACCCAAATCGTTTACGCCGTTGGGCAGATCATAAAGGTAGAGCACTCAAAAAAGATCTGGAAACTTCACAGAAAAATGCCGAGAATTCATTTAGAAATACAGCCAGGTATAAGAAGTTAGACTTAGACGCCAGACAGGCTTCCAGGCGTGCAGATCTGTTATCCGCACAAGATGACAATCGCTACACCGAAGCTACGCTGGGTCACGCACCAACTGATACGTATGGGAAGAGACCTCTGTACGATCGTGCTCTACGAACCGTGTCAGCTACCTATGCAACTCGACGAGATTTGAAAGCTCATCAGCAGCAAACTGCATTCATGAATGATATTAAAGACCTAGAAACGGAAATTGCAGTATCTGGACTAATTAAGAATAACGCTCAACGCCAGCAGCATAGTGAATTCGCAGAGCAATTGATAAACAGCAAGGAACTTCGAGAGAGGGCTGGCGGCAACGTATTCAAAGATGCAAATGGCAATTTGATTGGTGCAAATGCAGCCTTAGCTTCAGCCATAGCAACCAGCCGTAGCGAATATGCCAAGTCAATTGACGAGGCTCGCCAAATTATAAAGCACTACAAATTGGATGCAAAACAGAGGCAGGGATTAGCCCTAGATAAAGTATCTATAAGTCTTCCTGGTGGAGTTAATTTATCTGGAGATAGTATATTTGTACGTGAAGCCGCAATTGAGGAGCAGATTAAATACGGCACTGCAGCAGAAGTTGCCGAGCTTCTTAGTGAATTGCCGCCAGAATTCTATTCTTCTGCAGCTTCAGCATTAGCAGAATCCGGTGTAAAGAATAAGGCGTCCTTTATGGGAGGTAAGCTCATCGATGATATGCTGAAGGGCGATATTAATAACAGGGGAGACCTCATGAATCACTTCGCTGAATGGCTACAGGGTGGTAAATACAAGCCTGAGACCTTAGCGTCTACGGATGCTGATGCCGTTAAGTTGTTGATAGAAGCTGTAAATACTACATCTGTTATTACTAATAAGAAACGTCAAGATATCAAGGATGTTATCAATACAATTCTTACCGACAGGAGGTTATCTGCAAACGTAACAGATGCCGCCAAAGAGCAATTTGAGATTTTCCGAAACATACTATAATAGCTGTGATTTTGATATAATATAAGCAGTATGTCGGTGTATAAAGTCCCTCAAGATGTCGAGGCGGAGGACAAACTGCTCGGACCGTTTAGTTTCCGACAATTTGTGTTCTTAATTATAGCTGTTATCGGAATCGCTATTGCGTACGGTTTGAGTACAATTTTACTACCTTTGGCAATAATTCCTGTACCGATAATTTTATTCTTTGGAGCGCTGGCCTTACCGCTTAAAAAAGATCAGCCAATGGAAGTTTATTTGGCAGCAGTTATTTCTTTTATGCTAAAACCAAAAAAGCGGCTATGGCAGCCTGATGGAATTGAAAGATTAGTCGAAGTTATCGCGCCAAAAGTCGAGGAGAAGACTTACGGAAATAATTACGATCAAGCCGAAGTCCAGCGAAGATTGTCATATTTGGCGAATTTGGTAGATAGTCAAGGTTGGTCAATTCGTGGCGTCAATAATCCGAATAGTTCAATGCGTGCCGATTTATTCAACGAAGGGCAGGCAGCTAACGACATATTGGATGAAAATAGCACTACAGCGCAAAATATCAATCACTTAATAAATCAGTCAGATGTTCGTAGGCGACAAGAAGTTATCCAAAAGATGCAAACAGGGCAATCTGCTACGCCGCCCGCGCAGCCACCTCAATCATCTCAACCAGATAATCCTGCTCCAGCCACACCGCTACAAATGAATCCGTACCCAACAATGCGTCAATCTGTATTAAATCCAGTGTCCGGACGGCCTGCCGCGAGCACTCCAGTTCAAACTCGACCGACAACCACGCCACAAACTAGCGTAAACGAGGTGTCACCTGCTATAATAGAACTGGCAAATAACCGCGACCTCTCGATTGAAACGATTGCGCGTGAGGCAAATCGAATTCAGCAAGAAAATAAATTATCAGATGAGGAAGTGGTGATTTCACTACGTTAGGTGGGGTTTATGCAACCAGAGTTACAAAATCAACAATCTTATCAGCAGGTTCCGCAAACCAATGCGGCTCTTCCTAATGTCCCTCAGCAATCACCCGGCGCAATTGGCTCGGGACCAAATCCAACTGCGCCGTCTCCAGATAAAACTCCTGAGAATAAGAAGCAAAAAGGACCGATTAGCACCCAGAATACGCTGCTTTTCTCTGAAATGCGCGAAAATATGATCATCATGAGCGATGGCAGTTTTCGGGCGGTAGTGGAATGTGAATCAATCAACTTCGACCTTATGAGTTCACGCGAAAGAGAGGGAATTGAGTTTAGCTATCAAAACTTTATCAACTCTCTATATTTCCCAATTCAAGTTCTTATCCGTTCACGCCGCGTGGACATTGGTCCGTATCTGGACAGATTGGCTGAAATTCGCCGCAATCAAGATAATATGCTTCTAAACGTCTTAATGGACGATTATATGGATTTTATTGATATTCTGGCACAAGAAGCAAACATTATGGATAAGAGTTTTTATGTTGTCGTTCCATATTATCCAGCTGGCGAGGAAAATGCTTTCAAGCAACAGACTAAGGGATTGTTCAATAGCTTCTTCAGTGGGAAAAAAGAGGCAACCGTAACAAAAATTGACCAAGTTACCTATACCAAAGCCAAAGATGAAATTAAAAACCGCATTGATTCGGTTATGAATGGTCTATTCCAAATGGGCGTAAAAAGCTGGCAATTAAACACCAGACAACTGGGTGAATTATTCTACACCTCATATAATCCCGACACGTCGTCACGTGAATCGCTAGAGGACATTGACCCGAGCGAGCTTACGACCACTTACGTAACTAAGGGAACTGGTCCGTCACCGAGAGGAGGAAGGTCATAATGGCAAAGAAGAAATTGGATGCCGTTGATATTGCTGCTCAACAACGAGCACGAGAACAAGCCGAAGTCGAACAGGCCTTCTTAACTGGCGTTCGAACTCTGCGTGATTTTATTGCGCCAAGTAGTATTGAGCTTCATTCTGACCATTTCAGACTTGGCTCAAAATATGGCCGCACAATGTATGTTTATGGCTATCCTCGTCAAATCTACACCGGCTGGCTTAGCTCAATCATTAACATCGATGAAGTGCTGGACATTAGTATGTTTATTTATCCAGTCGATACGCAAATTGTCCTGAATAACCTGCGCAAAAAAGTTACTCAGCTGGAAGCAACCATGAATATAAACATGGAAAAGGGAAAGGTGCGCGATCCAGGCTTGGAAGCGGCTTTGCAAGACGCCGAAGAATTGCGCGATCAATTGCAGATTGGCGCGGAAAAATTCTTCCGCTACGGTTTATATATTACGCTTTACGCCGACAGCTTGGACGAACTAAATTTCATCCAGCATAAAATTGAAACTATTTTTGGCCAGCAATTAGTGTTCTCAAAAGTGGCTTCCAGTCAGCAGGAACAGGGATTGAATAGCTCTATTCCACAATTGACCGATGAACTACAGATTCGCCGCAACATGAATACTGGCGCAATTTCAACCAGTTTTCCATTCACTTCAGCCGATTTGACGGATAATAAGGGCGTACTTTACGGAATTAATATGCATAATAATGGCTTGGTGATTTTTGATAGATTCTCTCTGGAAAACGCCAATATGGTAGTGTTCGCTAAGTCTGGTGCCGGTAAATCATTTACTGTTAAGTTGGAAGCTTTGAGAAGTATGATGGTCGGGGCTGATATTGTGATTATCGACCCAGAAAATGAGTACCAAAAACTATGTGACGCAGTTGGTGGCAGTTATATTCGATTGAGTTTAAGTAGCGACACGAGAATTAATCCGTTCGATTTGCCGCGTGTTATTGATACTGATGAGGCAGATGACGCACTGCGAGCTAACTTAGTTACGCTACACGGACTACTCAGGCAAATGCTGGGCGGCGCAGGAGTAGGGGCTGGCGGGCAAGTCGTAGCAGGACTATCACCGGCGGAAGAAGCTGATATTGATCAAGCGTTAATCGACACTTACGCGCGCGTTGGCATTACTTCAGATCCACTAACGCACAATTCTACGCCACCGACGATTTCCGACCTATACGACACTTTGCTTCATATGGGCGGAACTGGACCAAGTCTGGCTCAGCGACTCCGCAAGTTTACCTCTGGAACGTTTGCTGGAATATTCTCGCAACAGAGTAATATTGATATTAATAATAATATGGTTGTCTTTAACATTCGCGACTTGGAAGACGAACTGCGACCAACGGCGATGTATATTGTTCTGAACCACATCTGGAATATTACGCGTACCGATCAGAGAAAACGTATGTTGATTGTTGACGAGGCTTGGCAATTGATGAAATATGACGATTCTGCCAATTTCTTATTCTCATTAGCCAAGCGCGCCCGTAAATATCAATTAGGCTTAACGACGATCACGCAGGACGTGGAAGACTTCGTTGGAAGCAAGATGGGGCGAGCAATCGTTTCCAACTCCTCAATGCAGTTACTTTTGAAGCAGTCTGCCAGCGCCGTTGATGTTTTGGCGCAAGTGTTCAAATTGACAGATGAAGAGCAGAAGCGACTAGCCAACTTCCCAGTTGGACAAGGATTATTCTTTGCTGGACAAAATCACGTTCACATCCAGATTCAGGCTAGTGATACCGAATATAATTTGATCAATACAAATCCTGTATCGCAACAAATAAAACCGTCAGATTCACCGATCGGCGGCTACGGAGCGGTGTAGAAAAATAGCGAGAAAATATGACACGAGTTGATTACACGACGGATTCCGAAACTGACAGCAGATTAAATCCTGCTGAGCAGGCTGAGTCGGCTGGTTATGATAGCGGGTCAGAGTTAAGTGATCGCGAAAAAGATGCCATAAACGACCTTGAATCTCAGTTTGATAATAAAGATTCGGACTTGAATCCTAATCAAAACGATTCCGCCAGCGCTGCCGTTAATGACCAAGAATCTTCTGTTCCAAGCAACGGTTTTTATCAGCCGTCCAATGACAAAAAACGAAACAATTTAAAATCTACTCTAAAGCTTGCGAAAAAAAGTAGAGGCATAATAGCTATAGTCGGTATTTTACTTTCCGTAGCGGCTGCTTTTTCAGCTCTTCTACCACTAAAATTGAACTCTCTATTGGACAATATAGATCAGCAAATCGGAAGCGTTGCTCATTATTCAGTTGAAGAGCGCTTACAGTACATAACCACGCGCTGGTTGGCTATGAGAGTTATGAAAGAAGCCTACCCAGGAGATGAACACCTGGTTTTCTGTAAGGGCGGAGGTATAATATGCTCGCTCACTTCAACAAAATATTCTGCTTGGTTTGAAAAAATGCTTGATGCTAAATTTGAAAAAGAAGGCGTCAATGTAAAAGTAGTCATAAATTCCCATGGACGCTCAGGATTAGGAGGAAAGGCTTCTCATTTCACTATCAAAAGCGTTAACAAAGACCTTGACAGTGTAATGAAAGGCATAGAAAAAGAGGTTGGTCATAAGGAAATAAGGAAAAGAATTAAGAATGATATAAAACGAGTGCACGGTCGTAACTATTTAATGCGCTTTATATCCAAACGTATTCTATATAATAAATATGGCGTAAAATCGTTTAATATTATACCCGAAAAACACGTTAGAGCATGGAAAGATTTTAAGGCGAAGATTAAGTCTGAATTCGCTTCTCGTGCCATCGCAAAAATATCACCAAAACTTGCCGCCGTCTTATCGTGTATTAATGGTAGAGATGCCTTAGGTTGTGCAGAAACACTCGATAAGCTTAAAACCAAACTAGATGGAGATGTAGAAAAAAAAGAGAATGCCCTTAAGGAAAAACCCAACGATCCTAAAGCAAAATTGGATTACGAAGCCGCTAAATCCAACAAAAATACTTTTAGTAAATTTACCGATAATCTAGCTAATGGCGACGGTCTTATTGCAAAAATAATAAACAAAGAGCTAATGAAAAAATTCACAACTGCTTCGGCTATCGTAGGCACGATTGATATGGCTGCTGGCTTCATAGGTGCCCTAGACTCGGGTACTCTTGAAGTTATAGGACGAGCTCAAGTCGCCCAAACCTACGCCTCTTTTGCTTACGATGAAGGCATTAGTCCAGTTGTAGTAAATGATATGATGAAAACTGGAGACTTACAAGATATTCGATATTTAGAGCTTGCGACAAGTTTATTTGACGGGGCAGAATCATCACCACTGTACAGTGAAATTCAGGCTGGTGGAATCACATCATCTATACTCCCAATCCTATCTGGCAACAGTGTATCTGCATCTGGCGGAATACGAACTAAATGTACTGTTGACGGCAAAGAGAAGGTTGTTACATTAGATCCAGGCGAACTTGTTTGTCCTGAAAAGAAAGTTGTCCAGGATTATACAGCATTTACCAAAAATCCAGCATGGCAAGTATTAGCCGCAGTAGCTAACTTTTGGAATAATTCTATAGGAGCTGTAATTGACGTAGCTCAGGATATAGCATCCCAAATAACAGAACCTATCGTAAACTTTGTAACTCAATTACCTGGAATTAAGCAGGTATTAGACTTTTCGCAGGACATAATGGGCACCTTAGTGCAATGGGCAATTAGCTACATATTTAATATTCCAAACGTCGGCATTGACGCTCCAGGTAATAATAATTACGAAGGTTTGGTTGGCGCACAGATGGTCTCAACGGCGGATAGTCTAGAAAACGGCAAAACAGAGTCTGGGTCTGGTATCGGTGGTAAATTATTGAGCGATAATGAATTGGCGATGATAGCAACAAAAACAGAGCAAGAAGATAAAGAAGAGTTTGATCAGCAGCCGATGCTAGCAAAGATATTTGATCCAAACTTAAGAAATTCAGTAGCAAATCAAATGCTTGCTATAATGCCAATCGGTAAAAAATCTGCCATTAATTTCTTAGCGAAAACACCAGCCTTATTATTGTCGCCATTAATGCCGAACAGTCGAGCTTCAGCGGCTACTAATAGATTAGCCGTCATGAAATCTATGGGAATACCTTGGTATGGATATACAGATCCTGAAGTATTGAACGCCGATCCAAATAAATACACCGCAGAAACCTGTAAGACATACGATGAAACTCGAAAGAAGAGCTTAGAGAGAGATAGAAGCACAGGGTATGTCGTTCCTGTTTACAAAACCTCCGATCCTTGTGCTTTAGAGGAGGTAGTAGCTGGTATATTAGCGGAGCGTGCGGGCGATACTGATAGTAAATATTACATTAAAGATCCTAGTGGCAGTAGTAATAGTTCAAAGTCTTCATCTTCAACCGGTGAAGCTGTCGGAGAGCCCGAATTAGAAGAGGCACAGCAGACAGGATGGGGTGGTCATAGCAATGGCGAAATTTCAGAATCAGATTTACAAACCCTATCATTTTCTCCTGAAAGTAAAATGAATAAACAGGCTGCGTCGGCTATGGAAGAGATGAATAAAGCATATAAGGCTGATAACGGATCTAACTTAACCATTAATGAGGCATATCGAGATTGCGCAACACAAATTAGATATAGTAAAGAACTAGGATCAAGAGCGGCTCCAGCCCCCCCATGTATATCAAACCACGGTTGGGGTCTTGCTGCGGACATTAATGTTGGAGGTTTTGATTCTCCCGTATACAAATGGCTCGAGGCGAACGCGCATAAATACGGCTACGTTAATCCGCCTTGGGCAAAGCCTGGCGGCAGCAAGCCTGAGCCGTGGCACTGGGAGTATGCAAGGAAGGTTTAATTAAAATGAAAAAGTCTATTATATTTTCTATGATCGCAATATTATTGCTATCGCAAAACACCTCAGCTCTAACGGAGGCTGATTATCCTGCTCAAAATATACGATTATACAGTTCAAAAAGTTCTGCCTGTACCGAAGCAGCAGGATCTGTGTCAGCCGAATTATCTAAAAATATCCCATCGGACTGGGGGAAAATTTTTTCCGCAGCAGCAGAAAAGCACGGCGTTAATCCTAACTTTCTAGCAGCATTATACTTAACAGAACAGGGAAACACTTGGAAACCACTAAACTCTCAATGGGCATCTTCACCGGTTGGCGCTAGTGGTCCTATGCAATTTATGCCGGGAACGTGGAGTGGTCACGCCGAAGACGGAGACGGGGATGGTAAGGCTGACATTATGAACCCTTATGATGCTGTTTTTTCTGCCGCACACCTAGTTAAGTCTCTGAGTACTGATAAAAATACTCCATTAGGCGACATTGGTAGTCCATGGAAGCGGGAGCCTATGACAATTCTATATGCAGCGGGTGCTTACAACTGGGGTGGAGGTAACATTCAAAACCACACGTCTGACTCCAGTCCTTTAACTGATGCTCCAACAGAAACTCAAAACTATCTTAAAAATATCTACGAACTATTTAACAGCGACTTTACAAAATCAGGTCACCCGAACTACAAAGATCCGGCACCTTCAGGAGAAGGTGGTAGTGAAAATAGCTCAGCTAATGTGTCAAATTGCGCAAATAGTGGCGGCGTTCATGCCGGAAGTATAGTAGAAACGGCAAAAGGAATGATAAATAAAGACAACCCCGGCACACCCTCACAGGCATATATAGATGCTCGTGCTAAATACAACCCTGAAGCCGGTGGCGATATGAATGACTGCGGAAAGTATGTGTCTACTGTTATGCGTGCCAGTGGAGCCGACCCAGACTACCCACCAGCAGGCACCAGCATCCAAAGAGATTATGTAATGAATTCATCAAAATATACTATCATAAATACTAAATCTCCTAGTGATCTTCAGCCTGGCGATATATTAGTCTACAGCGGTTCGGGATCTTACGGGCACACAATGATATATATCGGAGATCAGGGTGACGGTAATGTCGCAGTAGAGGCATCTCTTGGAGATCATCCTCCTAGATACGCAAATATTGGTCGCGTACAGACTCAATTGGGATATTCAACTAACGTAGTAGCGAGGTTAAATAAATAATTATGTTCAATACTTTTATGCAATTAGATCGCAAAGTTAAGATTGCTATTATTTCATTCGTAGGGTTATCCATTTCACTTATAATCTACGCAGTTTATCTACTGCAATTCGATGCCACGATATATGTATATTCCATACCCGACAACTTGACGATGTCTTATGGCGACGTAAAAAACCAGCAAATTTCATCCAGGAAAGATATTAAAGTAAAGCACGGCAACCATAAATTTACTTTCTCAGCTAACGGATTTGAAAGTTATACTACAGAAATAAATATTAGCAAAAATGAGAAGAAAAACATCATATTCGCCTTAGAACCTATTACAGATGAAGCTAAAAAAGAATATGCAAAAGACAAGTACACCGATATCAAGGAGGGTATAGCTGGTAAAAAAGGTAAAGAAGCTACTCGTCAATTGGAAAATAAAAATCCTGCTATCAAATCTTTACCTATCCACGGCAGAGATTTCTATATATTTCCATGCGACAGATATCGATCTGAAGGAGATAAGACTATAGGAATATGTATAACAGTAACGGACTATTTTAACCGCTCTCAAATTGACGAGGCGTTTACCAAGCTAAAAGAAAAGGGAATAAATCAAGAAGACTATGACATCAAAGTCAATAAACACATCTGGCCAACAGAGAAAGAGAAGTCTACGGGAGTTGCAGTTCAATGTAGAGGCTCGAATCCTGACTGGTGCTACACCTACAGAGATATTTAGCTCTTAAGCGGCATAATGATGTGTGTATAATCAGGATTTTTTATCTGCTCACGAATTACGCACGGCGACAATTTACCATTAAATGAGAATACAATTTCATCCGCGTCAATAATATTCAAAACTTCCGTTAGATAGCGCGAATTGAGAGTAACTTGACCATCTGCGGATATTTTGGCTGTTGCCTCTGAGGTATTCTCGCCAAGCTCAGACGCAATCGAATGAATAGAAAGCAGAGAATTCTCCTCTGATGCGGTAATTGTAATTCCACCACCAGATTCACGCGCAAATAACGCCGCGATTTTCGTAACTCGACTAAAATCAGACTTCTTAATAACAATCTCAGTTTCGGCAGTCGCTGGAATCAATTGGCGATAATCAGGGAATTTCCCGTCAATCAATCGACTAACAATTTCCATATCTCCCGTCTTAAAACAAACTTGAGAATCGTCAAAAAGAACCGTAATTTTCTTCTCATCGCCGACACTTTTACTGACTTCTGCCAATGTAGACGCAGGAATGATCGCTGAAACTTCATTATCCGACTTTATCAGACGCTTTTCTGCTAGCCTGTAGCCATCAGTAGCAGCCAAGTATAGCGATCCTTCATAATTATGCCAATAAACTCCCGTAAGAACTGCTCGCGTGACATCAGAGCTGACAGCCAACTTCGTTTGGACTATGGCTTTCTTAAGATCCTCAACGTCAATTTCATATTGTACGGCAGCCTTTTCATCGATTGTAGGCAACTCAGGATATTCATCAGCCACTACGCCGTTGATAACTGATGAGAATTTTCCTGAAGTTATATGTAAATGTTCGTTTTTAGTTTCAAGCTCCACTGGGCCGCTTGGTAAGTTTGTAATGAATTCTGACACCAGTCGGGCAGGGATTGTAATAGATCCATGATCTTCAATTTTCGCGCCAATGTATTGAGTAGAAGCAATTTCCAAATTTGTTCCAGCAATCAATAATCTTCCTCCGTCAGTGCGAAGTAAAATATTATTCAATATCGGCAGTTCATTGCGACTTGATGCGATATCTTTGATTAGATTAAGTGCTTTTGCGAGTTTTTCTTGGGTGACTGATACTTTCATTATACTCTCCTTAATTTTTAATTAGTCTTAATAGTAATAGGTGTTGTGGAAACTGGGTAAAAAATGTGTTCAAACAGGGGTAAAGTGGCGATAAAATAGGTGGAAAACTCTGTGTGTTGTTTGTGGACTTTATAGTGGATATTTGTGTATTATTCCACCGTCTGCTGACTTGTCGTTTTCTTTCCACAGATCTGCGTGTTGGTAAGTCGCCGCAAAAACACAGCATCTGCACAGCTTTTCCACAATTAATGAACATATAATTTATCCTTAATGTCGTTAATTTGCTCGCGAATACTGACATTAGTAAGACTTTCTTTAGTGATTTTTTCAATTGAATGCATAGCGGTCGTGTGGTCTTTTCGTCCAAGCTCTTGGGCAATTTTCGGAAAACTCATTTTCAGTTCGCTACGCAGAAGGAACATCGCAATTTGTCTTGGCATCGCGATAAATTTATCTCGCCTGGATGAGCACATATCTTTTACATCAATATTATAATAGCGCGCCGTCTTATCAATTATCTGTTTGGCGGTTATATGTTGCGGTCTATTGCGTTTAATATCTCCCAAAATTCCTTCAGCCGCCGCCAAATCAGGCGTGAAATTCTGCATTTCCGCATAAGCAAGCAGTCGATTCAAAGCACCTTCCAGTTCGCGAATGTTTGTCTTAAAGTTGGTTGCCAGATATTCTATGACATCGGAATCTAGTTCAGTGTTGCTGAGTTCAGCTTTTGCTTTAACGATAGCGCAACGAGTTTCATAATCGGGCATCTGAATATCAATTGCCATACCCCATTCAAATCGACTACGCAAACGATCGGTTAGAGTAGGAATACTTTTTGGCGGTTTATCTGAGCTAATAATGATTTGCTTATTGTTCTGATGAAGATCGTTAAATGTATGGAAAAATTCGTCCTGAGTTTTTTCTTTCCCAGCGATAAATTGCATATCATCGACAATCAATACATCGACATTGCGGTATTTATCAGAAAAACCTTTTTTCTTGAAACGAATAGAATCCAGAAACTCATTAACAAACGTTTCTGTAGTAATGTAAAGCACTCGTGCCGAAGATTGTTTTTTAACTATCTCATTACCAACAGCTTGCATTAAGTGAGTTTTACCAAGTCCAGAGCCTCCGTAAAGATAGAGCGGATTATATTTTTCTCCTGGATGTGCGGCGACCGCTTGGCAGGCAGCATAGGCCAAATCGTTACTTGAGCCAACGATGAAGTTATCAAAGGTATACCTGGGATTAAGATTGCTAGAATGAGATTTTCTCGACGGTAAAATTAGTGGCTTTGCTGGTTCTTGTTGTCCACTTTTATCAACTTCACGATTAACGCGCGGTTTTTTATTACTAGATTCGACGTTATAAGAAATAGACGGAGCATTGATGCCGTTGTGAGCCAAGGCCTCTAATATTTGTGGATGAAATCGCTTTTCAAGTTGAGTTCTAGCAAAAATATTCGGCGCAATTATAAGAACTTCTTTGTCGGAGATTATTTCCAATTTGGTGTTTTTGAACCACGCAGTAAACGACGAAGACGATACAGTTACTTCAATCTCACCTAAAACACCCTGCCAAACTGCATGACTATCCACGAAAATTACTCCCTCAAATTCTGTTAACTGTCTTTACTATAGCAAATAAGGGGAGTTTTCCACAAGTATAAACGGAGTAGAAAGGTTACTATTCAAAACAGGGGTGGAGTTTTCCACAATTAAAATTCTCATCTGTTAAAATTGTGGAAAAATATACGTCGATAGTGGAAAAGTCATTGTCGACTTGCAAAAAGTACTGAAAGAATATATACTATTCATTGATATGCCAAAGCGAACATTTCAACCACACACCCGACACCGCGCAAAGACGCACGGTTTTAGGGCACGAGTTTCTACCAAGGCTGGTAGGATGGTTTTGAAGCGCCGCCGCCTAAAGGGCCGCGCTAAAATTGCTATTTAATTGATAGCTAAAAATTATCCCGTCGATGAAGGCGGGATTTTTTGATATAATTGTAAAATATGTTACAACAATGTAATCGATTTCACGGTCATGGCAGTCTTAAGTTTGTCTATAAAAATGGACAAGCGGTTCGTTCGTCTATAGCCACTATAAAATATGTGAAAAATCCGTATCGAAATCACAGCAGGTTTGCGGTTGTTGTTAGTAAAAAAGTTCTAAAATCAGCGGTGCGTCGGAATCGTATACGTCGACGTGTTTATGAAATTATTCGCTTGGAGCTGCCTAATATGAAAAATGACCAAGATGTGGCTGTTATTATATTTTCGGCGGAAGTTTTATCGATGCCGTATAAAGATCTAAAACAGACAATAAAGAATCTTTTCTCTCAAACTCAACTGTATAAATAGGCGCTTTTTTGCTATAATCAAGACATGAGTTTTTTTGATGAGTTTATTGTTCGACCGATTTTAAATTTGCTAATGGCTATTTATAGTCTGATTCCGGATTTTGGTGTTAGCGTCATTATCTTTACGATTATTGTAAGACTTTTACTTTGGCCGCTAATTAAGAAGCAGCTTCATCAAGCAAAGGCAATGCGTAAAATGCAGCCAGAATTGGTGAAGATCAAAAAACAGTACGCAAAAAATCCACAAATGCGCAACTTAGCGATGGTGGAGCTTTATAAAAAACACAACGTTAGTGCCTTTGGTTCAATTGGTGTTATGATTATTCAGTTACCAATTTTAATTGCGATGTATCGAGTGGTGCAGATTTTCGTTTCTAGCCGCGCTGATCTAGGAAAATATGTTTATGATTTTATGAAAAATCTGCCGGTTGCTAATAATCTAGTGAATAATCCAGATCAATTTAATCAGAATTTTCTGGGAATTATAGATTTAACGCAACACGCGATATCAAAGAATGGTATTGTTGTTGGCTTGGTTATTTTGGCGGCAGTTGCGGCGTATTTGCAATATTTAACTTCAAAACAATTGTCTCCTCAATCTGATAGCAATCGTAAGTTGCGTGACATTTTAGCTGAGGCTGGTGATGGAAAAGAGGCGGATCAGGCAGAAGTAAATGCAATTATGACGCGAAAAATGATGAAATTTATGCCAGTAATGATGTTCTTCGTGATTGTATATTTGCCGGCGGCTTTGGCGCTTTATTTGACGACAGCTAGCGCTGTGGGATATCTCCAGAACTATATCATCTTCAAGCAAGACTCTAAAGAAATGCAAGAAATTGCAGATAAAAAATCATCTCAAAAATCTAAAGCATCGACAAAAATCGATAAACGTGTTAAAAAGGCTACAGAGGCTAGGATAACTCGGATCAAGGCTAAGGATTAAGGAGGATTTATGGATCAAATTGAAACGGTTGAATTTGTAAAAAAATATTTAGAGGATTTGCTAACGTTCTTTGACTTGAATCTGGAAGTTTCAGTAAAAATCGAAGATGGAATTGTTGTGGCTTCAATTCCACATAGCGAGCGAAGCAGTATTTTAATTGGTAGAAATGCGGAAACATTGCGTAGTATTCAGAATCTTTTGTCGACGGCGCTTCGTCATAAAGAAGCGTCAACTGTTCGGGTAAATTTGGACATTGCGGACTATAAAAAGCAGCACGCTGAAAAAATTGCCGAAAAGGCGCGCGGATGGATTGAAGAAGTCCGTCGAACTGGCGAGTCAAAGGTAGTGGATTTGAATGCTGCTGATCGCTGGACGGTGCATCACTTGGCTGGTGAATATAGCGATATTGATACGCATTCTGAAGGTGAAGGTCGCGAACGACGTCTGATTATTAGTCAGAAGAGTTCTTAGCATCCTTAAAGACTATTCTGGAGTATAGAACGTAATTCCAGACGAGGCTGACTACCGTGGCGGCTAGCTTGCTGATCAATAGGGCAAGTGATTTATTTAATCCGAAGTTTATAAATATCGGTGTAATAATAGCGATAATAATTGTCTGAATTACCCATAAACCAAACAATGTAACTGCCGCGAATAAAAGAAATTGTTTTTTCAAGTTTTGGGATGTTGACTTGAAGGTGTATTTTTTATTTGCAAAAAATGAGAACAAAAAGGCAACGAATGTTGATATAAAATTAGCAAACTCTTTTGGGATATTTAAGAAGATTGTTAGGCTAAAAAGTATGCCAAAATCTAGTATTGTATTAGTACTACCAACGATAAGAAATCTTAATTTATCGGCGTGTTTTTTTAATATTTCCTGCATGATACTCCTCTATTAAATATAATGGTCTATTTTTTGTTTCAATAAATATCCGTCCTACATATTCGCCAATTATGCCCAGAGATAATAACTGAACTCCCCCGAGGAATAAGATGACTGCCATTAAGGAAGAATAGCCAGCTCCGGTGGAGACTCCGAACAAAGGGCGAACTAAAAGATAGACTATCCAAACAAAAGCAATAAACGAAACAATGAATCCAAAAATAGTTGCCATGCGTAGCGGTGCGGTAGTAAAGCTGGTAATTCCGTCGATTGCTAAGTTAAGCAGTTTCCGGTAATTCCATTTGGTTTGACCAGCTAACCTGGGGTCGCGATTATAAAATATCTCTTTTTTCTTATAGCCAATCCAGCTGAAAATTGCCTTTGTATTGCGCTGAGATTCACGGAATTTTTGCAAAGCCTCAATGCATCGGCGGTCCAGTAAGCGAAAATCTCCAGTGTCGACCTGAATGGGGATGTTGGTCGATTTCTGCAATATTCTGTAATACCATTGGCTGGTTTTCTTCTTCAGCCAGGTTTCGCCTTGTCGATTGTTGCGGCGAGCATAGACGTCATCATAACCATCTTCCCAATACGAAATCATTTCCTGGATGAGCTCTGGCGGGTCTTGTAAATCTGCATCAATAATCACCAGAGCGTCACTTTTTGCGTGGTCAATTCCAGCTATCATGGCAATTTCCTTACCGAAGTTTCGCGATAGATTTATATAGCTAATTCGAGAATCTTTTTTCGATTGCTCGGCTATGATTGAAAAAGACTTATCGGTGCTGCCGTCGTTTATGAAGAGAAATTCGAATTGATAATTGGGCGTGTTTTTTGTAAATTCGTCCAAGCGCTTAAATAATTGTGGCAAAACGGATTCTTCGTTGTAGACAGGAATGAGAAGGGTGATGATTTTCATAGTATTTTAATATATTATTTTATTCTGAAAAAATGCTTAAATTTTAATAAACCAGTTTGATTTGGTAGCGGTCCATCGTGAATAATATTGCGAATATAGTCAACGGAAACCTTACGATTTTTTTGGATATAAAAACGTTTTTTATAAGCTGCTGGTTTGTGAATAATTGATGCTAAAGCACCCTTGAATGCGGGCCAGCCGTTACCGTGACGAATTGCGCTGGCAAAAATCAACCAATATGTCAGCAAAAATCGTACACCAATATACCAAAATAATTTACCCGGAACATTTTTAATGAAGACTAATGGTAAGTTTTTGAAAGTATTATAAACAGCTAATCCGGGGACTTTTTTACTACTAGCGCCAACTTTATGATAAGCGATAGCCTTGGGTGTGAAGCGAATTTTCCAGCCGGCTAATTGCGCTCGGAAGCTTAAGTCGACATCTTCATAATACATGAAGAAATCTTCATCAAACATATCTATGTCATCAAAGATTTTTGCACGATAAATAGCTCCGCCGCCAGTTGCACCAAATATTTCTCCAGGCTTAGTTGGTGCGTTTTTTATGGGCTCATCACGGTTTCTTGGTCCAGGAAGTCCCCACGTTGTGTAAAAATCTCCAGTTGTGTCAAGAGTCTTGCTATTGCGTCTTTGTAGAATTCCAGTAGCAATTCCGCATTCTGGGTATTTTGATAATTGATAAATGAGAGATTCGCACCAGTTTTTATCAGCGATCGCATCCGGATTAAGTACTCCAATATATTCAAAGTCGTTTTTTAGGGCGTAGATTAATCCTGTATTAATTCCTCCCGCGAATCCTAGATTGTCTGAGTTTTTGAGCAAAATAATCTTTTCTTTTTTATGTGATGATATATATTCTTCAAATACAGTAACAGAATTGTCGCTACTATTATTATCTACTATAATAATAGTAGGTTTTAAGGTTTGTTTTATTAATGAATCAACACACTCTATGGTGTCGTCGGATCCGTTCCAATTAAGAACTATAATTGCAAGTCTATTCATAATACATTAACTATTATATACTAGTATAGTGATGTGGAAGTCTTTAAATCTCTTAGATCGTCGAAATATTATACTATTGAGAGAACTTATTGTAACTGATTTTAAACTTAGATATCAGGGTTCGGTTTTAGGTTACGTATGGAGCGTATTAAAACCATTATTCTTGTTTGCTATTTTATATGTAGTTTTTGTTCACATACTACGCTTAGATAGAGGAATACCGCATTTTCCTGTGACTATGCTATTAGGTATTGTTTTATGGTCGTTTTTTACGGAGGCAACAAGCAATGGGCTGGGGTCTATAGTAAATAGAGGAGATTTAATCAGAAAATTAAATTTTCCAAAATATATAATTGTAATTTCAGGAACGGTTTCATCATTAATTAATTTATTTATTAATCTTGGTGTAGTTTTAATATTTATTCTACTGAATGGCGTAAGTCTTTCCTGGACTGCATTATTAATAGTGCCGCTTATTATTGAATTATACATATTTTCATTAGGTATAGCTTTATTGCTGTCTGTATTTAATGTAAAGTATCGCGATACTAGTTATATATGGGAAATATTTTTACAAGCAGCTTTTTATGCAGCCCCAATTATTTATCCAATACAGATGGCCTTGGAGCGTAGCCGTGTAGCTGCAGAACTATTATTTATGAACCCAGTTACACAGATAATCCAAGATGCAAGGTATGCTTTAATAAATCAAGATGGGTCAATTATTAGATCTACCGATTTAATACATGACTGGCGTATTATTTTTCCATGGATAGTAATCATTGTTACGGTAATATTAGGAATTTATTGTTTTTCTAAGAGATCACGATATTTTGCGGAGGATATTTAATAATGGCAAAAAATAATGCGGTTGAAATTGTTAACGTAACCAAGACATTTAAAATTCCAATTGAAGCAGTAACAATGCTAAAACAGAAAGTAGTAGGATTTTTACTGAGAAAAAAAGGATATAGGGATTTTACGCCGTTAAAAGAAATATCTTTTAATATAAAGGAAGGTGATTTCTTTGGAATAGTTGGGAAAAATGGATCTGGTAAAAGTACCTTATTAAAATTAATAGCGGGTATTTATACACCCAATGAAGGTAGCATTCGCACGAAGGGAAAGCTTGTTCCGTTTATAGAACTTGGTGTTGGTTTTAATCCTGAGCTGTCTGGTAGAGATAACGTGTATCTAAATGGTGCTTTGTTGGGATTCAGTCGAAAAGAAGTTAACTCTATGTATGATGAAATTGTCGAATTTGCTGAGATGCGTGATTTCATGGAGGAAAAGTTGAAGAATTATTCGAGCGGTATGCAAGTACGTCTAGCGTTTTCGATTGCTATAAAAGCTAAAGGTGATATTTTAATGCTCGATGAAGTTTTGGCGGTTGGAGATGAAGCTTTTCAGAAAAAATGTTATGCATATTTTGATAAGTTAAAACGCGAAAAAAAGACCGTAATACTTGTAACTCATGATATGGGAGCTGTGGAACGTTTTTGTAATAAGGCCGTATTACTTGAGGATGGTAAAATAAAGATGCAAGGTAAACCTCATATGGTTGCTGCTGCATATAGTATTAGCAATGAACTAGAGCATGCTAAGACTCATAAATTTGACCGTACGTCTGCGCCTTTTGATGTAAGCATATATAATAGCAAAGGTATCGAAAGTAGTTCTTTTGAATATAATGAATCTATTACCATAAAGCTATCCTGGAAACAAAAGGGAGTTAAAAACGTTGGAGTTGCTATATTCAGAGAAAATGGAGAATATGTATTTGGTCCTAATACATATCAAGATAAATATAGTATTAAGAATGAGAATAGAGCAGAATATATAGTCAAACTAAATCTTAACGAGGGTGATTATTTTATAAAAGCTGGATTAACTGGAGCAAGAGACATAGATACAATATCTTTTATAGAAGAGGGGCCTCATTTTTCAGTTCAGCGAGATTACGATGGTGGTCGTTGGGGTGGCGTAACCAAGTTAGATCATAAATGGAAGTAAATATGCTACAGAACCTTAAAAATAAGATAAAAGGCAAAAAGTCTATTTATATGTTCTTATTGACATTACTGTATCCGTATAGGAAATATCTCGATTCAAGGCAGAGAAAAATATACGAAGCATGGAATCGTAAAAATGAAAATATTGTTAATAATGAGAAGATGCGAAATAACCCGCTCATATCTATTATCGTTCCTACGTATAATACGCCGATAGAATATTTAAGAGATATGATACAGTCAGTAGAGAATCAATCATATACGAATTGGGAACTGATTATCGTAGACGACGCATCTCCTAATAGTGATGTAAGGGATGAAATAAGTAATATATCGAAAGATAATATAAAAATAAAGAGTTTTTTTCTTAAAAAAAATCGACATATTGCTGGGGCAACAAATTATGGTATTGAGAAAGCCAAGGGTGAATATGTAGGACTGCTAGATCATGATGATATATTGCACAAAGACGCTTTGTTGTCTGTTGTAGAGAAAATAAACGAAGTATCAGACGTAAAATTCTTATATACAGATGAGATCAAGCTCGACGAAAACGGAAGACAGTATCAACCATTTTTTAAGCCTGATTGGAATAGTGATTTTTTACGTTCCATAAATTATATTACGCACTTTGCAGTAATACAAAGAGAGTTATTGATAAAATTAAAGTGCGAGGACGGTAATTATAATGGAACTCAGGATTGGGAATTATTTTTAAGAATAACGAGAAATTTGCAACCAAATCATATCGTGCATATTCCGAAAATATTATATTATTGGCGTGTTCATAAAAATTCTACAGCAATGGACTTGGATGCTAAGCCATATGTTGTTGAGGCTCAAAAGAAAGCCTTAGAAGATGATGTTAGGTTGCGCAAGGTGAAAGCTAGAGTAATTCAAGATCCAATGTATGGCGCACAGTGGCATTTACAGTATTGTACACATAAAGGCATTAGTCTAAGCAATGTACTATTTGATAATACAAAAAATATTGGCGATATTTTAGATAAAGAGCCTTCTGACATAGTAATATTTTCGGAAAAACCAATAAATTGCATAAATTTTAGAGATGCAATGGGCGATGTTTTAAGGCGAGATATTGGTGTTGTCATTCCAAAGATAATGGACGAAGAGCAAGTAATAAATAACCTCATATCTATTTTAGATAAGAGGATAGTAGAATGTATACATATGTTAAATAGACGATCGTTTACTAGGCATATTTATTTAACATCTAAATATAATCTTGGTGAAGCATACGCTCCTATTATATTTGTAGAGAGAAAAAAGCTTAATCTAATTGACAGGTCAACAAGAATGGATAGTGAGTCTATAGCAGCGGCGCTTTGCAGCAAAGAGATGAGAACGTTATATAATCCATATATAATAATAGGAGAAAAAAGATGATTCGAAGAATTAATAATCTTATAAAGAAGAGTACTCTTATAATTAAAGATGATGGTGCTCTGCGCTTTGCTAAACGTGCAGCAAAATATGCGTATTATAAGAAGTTTCCTGATAGAAAAAATAAAGAATACAAAGATATATTATTTATTAATGGTTGTACACTACCTCATCCAGAAAGATATCGTGTCGCTCATCAAATTGAGCAGTTAATATCTCAAGGATTAACAGCTGATAGCGTTTTTTATGACAGGTTATCATTAGATCAATTAAAATATTATCGTGGATTTGTATTTTTTAGGTGTCCAATAACTGATACGGTACGTAATTTTATTAAACAAGCTAATTATTTTAATAAAACGTGTTTTTTTGATATAGATGATTTGGTAATTGACCAAAAATATACTGACTCAATTGAGTATGTTCAAAAAATGAGCGATGAAGATAAACGTCTATATAACGACGGTGTTAATAGGATGCGTGAGACTCTAACTTTATGCAGTCATGCGATCACAACAACAACTCAACTACAAGAAGAGCTACAAAAATATATTAAGGGTCAAGTGCTAATAAATCGTAACGTGGCTTCTGATGAAATGATTAGTAGATCTAATGCGGCTATTAAGGCGGTAAATAAAGATGAAGACAAGGTGATTATTGGGTATTTTAGTGGTAGTATTACTCATAATGAAGATTTCGATCTTGTAATACCGAGTCTCATAAAAATATTTGATAAATATCCACACGTATACCTCAAGATAGCTGGCATTCTTGATATACCTGATATACTTGAGCCATATAAGGATAGGATTATTACATCAGGATTTGTTGATTGGCGCGAACTACCAATGATCATGGCTGAATGCAGTATAGCTTTAGCTCCTCTTGTTGACACGATATTTAATCGAGCTAAGTCAGAGAATAAATGGATTGAAGCCGCGCTTGTAAAAGTTCCTATTATAGCTAGCGAAGTTGGTGCTTTTTCAGAAAAAGTCCAAGATGGTTCTACGGGAATATTGGTAAAAAATACTGACAAAGAATGGTTTAAGGCTATGGATTTGCTTGTATCAGACAAAAGCCTACGTGATTCTATTTCCAATAGGGCTTATAATGAGGTGATTCATAATTGTTCTACGGTATATACTGGATATAATATAGCATCATTTATCCGAGAACGGTTGGCTAGAAATATAGGTTTCGTTTTACCATCAACAGATATATCAGGAGGAGTAATTGTAGCTTTGAAACATGCGGATGTGTTACGTTCTCACGGATGGGATGTAACTTTGATTGATGCTGTCAGTAAACATAATTTGAAAATAGCCAAGAAGAGTTATAAATATAGATATGAGCTACCAGGTTTTAATATTATTATTGCTCATAAGACAAAAATTAAAGCATTTTTTGATACACAAGTAGCTACTTTATGGTCGACCGTTGACGTAATCAAAAAACAAGCAAACGTTCGTAATCGACTGTATTTTGTACAGAATTTTGAAACAGATTTTTATGAGCCAGGAACTGGAGAGCCGCGATTTTTAGCAAACGCCTCTTATTGCGATCAATCTGGAGTACAATATATAACCATGTCTTTATGGTGTCAGCGGTGGCTAAAAGATATTTTTCATAAGGAATCCAGATATGTTTCTAACGGTATCGATATAAGTTTATATCCATATCGTGAGCGCGATTTTACCGGAAAAATAAAAATATTAGTTGAGGGCGATAGCAAAAGCGAATACAAAAATACAGATGAAGCTTTTCGTATTATTAATAAACTTGATCCTGAAAAGTTTGAAATATCTTATTTATCATATCGTAAAGAGCCAAAAGACTGGTATAGAGTCGATAGGTTTTATAATAGAATATCTCCAGAAAAAGTTGGAGAAGTATATGCTAGCTGTGATATCTTAATAAAAACAAGTATTCTTGAGAGCTTTTCATATCCACCTCTTGAAATGATGGCTACGGGTGGCGTATCTGTAGTGGTTCCAAATGGAGGAAATGTTGAATATCTAAAGGATGGATATAATTGTCTATTCTATAAACAGGGTGATATTGAAGAGGGAGTTGCTGCAGTTAAAAAGATATTAGATGATAAAGAATTGCGAGATAAGCTTATAAAAAATGGGCTTAAAACAGCTCGAGATTATCAATGGAGTAATCTCGAGCAACAGATAATAGATATATATAGTTAAATATATATTATTTTTCGACAAGTTTTATTCTGATAGCTTCTATATGCAACCCAGGTTTATCTCCCGCTATTTCACCATTCTTTTTCCATTCTTGCCATCCAATCCAGGATAAATGAACTTGGTAATATACATCATATGCACCAGAGTCATTTTCATCCAGAGATAATTTTATACCGTTCAGAGGTTTGGTTTGACCTGTCGTTCCGCAGATCTGCTTGTCGGATGTCATTGGTGTTGTCGTAGACCAAGGATCATTCGATGATTTTGATGAGCAGTATAATTTAATAGTACTTCCATCTGACTGGTAGATAGACTTAGATATGCGTATCGCTTCTACTGAAAGTGATCTTCCTGTGGTGCCAGAGATTGAATTTTGACCAACGTCTTTGGTCCAACCTACGTAGCTTACATGAGTAGCATAGTTAAGTTCGTAAATATCTGGAATTGGGGTGTTGCCTGGGTTGTAAAATGCTCCGCCAGGTAAGGCTAGAGAGTTCTTCGGAGATACACGAATCTGTATAGCTTCTATATATCTAGATGCGCCCGTAGATCCGGCTGGCATGCCATTTTTAGCCCAACCCATCCAACCTGCATGCTGTGAGTATACTCTATACCAAATGTCATATTTTTTTGCCAATTCTCCGGTCAACATGAAGCGAATTGCTTCGATTGATTTAAATTGACCCGTTGTGCCTGATATCTCATTGGTGTTTTTCCATTCTTGCCACCCAATCCAAGAAACGTGAGAGGAATATTGTAAACTTCCGGCTACCCCAGTTTTATTGGTTACAGAAGCCTTAATTGCTTCAATTGGATGATTCTGACCCACTGTGCCGCTAATCATTTCATCAGTGACGGCTGGCTGCCATCCAACCATGCCTACATGAGAACTGATAGAGACAGATAGTGGTGCGGGATCTTCTTTCGAACTAATATCTCTGAATGGTTGTCCTGATTCTTCTGGACCGTTGGAGCCTTTATTAACGAGTCTGATTTCTATAGCCTCTATATTATTTCCTTGGCCACCAGTTACACCAGCTGGCATGCCATTTTTAGCCCAACCCATCCAACCAACGTAGCTCACGTGAACTCGGTAATAGATGTCATATTTAGAAGCTAATGATCCTGTTGGCTGTATTTTGATTGCCTGAATAGGGCGATTAAGTTCTGTCGTTCCTGACTGCATGCCGCCGTAAACAGTTGGCTGCCATCCACGCTCCTCGCTGTATGAAGAATATGCAACGTCGCCATCTATACTGAAAGCTTGCATGGATTTACTTTGTCCAGTAAAGCCTGTTATGCCTTTGTTATGTACTAGTCCTGTCCATCCGTAATAACCTATGTGTGATTTAAAACTAATTAACGGAGTGCTATATTGTGTTGATCCGAACCAGTCGCTCCATACTCTCCAAAAGTTTCGGTTGCCGTAAGAACTACACCCATCACCTAAGCCGTACATATTGTTTAATGCGGCTTGATTTGGTTGATACGGTGTATATGTATATAAAGCAGCGGTTGCTTTACTGGATATATATACATTACCAGCACCGCACCCTTTTTGGACTACATTCCATAATATGGAGTTGGTAGTAAAAGGTTTTTTGTAGGTCCACCACGGTTTTTCCATATTATCAATATACCAACGCATAAGCTGAGCTCCGGATTCAACCTGCATAGAGAATCCTGCATAATTACGGTCACAGCTAGCGCTACCACCGGGACCGCTATCTGGACAGTGAGACCCCATGGCATATGTATATTGACTTTGTAATGGCCAATTATCGGTTGTCAGCGGTCCGGCTGATTCAGTTGCAATTTTAACTAATATCACTTTTGGGCTTAAATTGTTACGTTTTGCGGCATCATAAATTATTTGTGCAGCGCTAACGGCCCCTGAGGGAATTGAGCCACTAAAATTATTAGCAGGAATGTAATCTCCTGGAGTGTATTTAGGAACTTCATAATAATCCTTGAGACAAACGTAAGGCGGTCCAGCCCATCCGCGAGAGGCTGCATATTGAGCATGAGTAATATCTCCTCTTCCTCTTTCTGTAGCGCGACCGGTTCCATATGTATCGCAATTTGGGTTTATATTATTAAGAAACGTTTGTATGTCGGCGACAGTCATGTCATTAGAGTTGGTAAAAACAAAATCGTCAACAATATTTCCTGCACGCCAATCATTGGCGGTTACTGCTTCTGACCTATTGGTAAAAAATAGCAGGCCGCAAAGACTAATTATGGTGACAATAGCTATAGATGTAAAAAATTTATTCTTTGTCATTAAAATTCCTTCACTATAGTTTTAGTTATAGGTTTACCGTTTAATGGTGTTACTGATATAGATATATTCCATTGACCATTTCCTACGGATGATATAGGAACCGAAAATCCAGCACAAGTAGAATATTCTGGCTGATAGATAATAGGGGCTTCTTGAGTATTTTTCTTGCCGTTAGAAGTTATCGTTAGGGAACATTTACCTTGAGAATAGCCATGTTCCTTTAATTTTATGATGATAACTGCGTTGTCACCGTCTTTATTAGTTGAAAGTTCTATTGACGAGTTGTCTGTCGGAACTGGAGCGGGTTTACTTTTTTCTACAGAATTATCACTATCATCTTTTGGCGTATTTAAGAAGGTTTCTTTATTGTTTTGATTAGTATCCTTTTCAGATTTCTTTTCTTCAACAGTAGGTTCTTTGCCTATGTTAGGTGTAGTATTTTGTGGAAAGATTGAAATAATACCAAACTTATCAAGGGCAAAAATACTCAGGCAAATCACAGCGATGATTATTATGATCGTTGCTAATATTTGTTTTTTTGAGAGTCTTTTCTTTGTAATTTTCATATTTATGCTATTTTAACACAAATAAGCATAACCGACAAATAAATTTATTTGTATGTCCACACTGTCTCAAAAATATAGAAACTAAGTATTAAGGCTAATCCAAAGAACATA
>CAURDR010000006.1:0-24849 GCA_963523995.1 uncultured Candidatus Saccharibacteria bacterium
ATAATCGCCACGGTAATTTCATTCGGTGTTGGCTATTTGGCCGTGTCGTGGTTATTGAAGTTTATTCAGAGTAATAATTTCCGACCGTTTATAATTTATCGATTTATCCTGGGTTTATTGTTATTGGTTATGCTTGGCGTAGGAATGATTTCTCACGTTTAATGAGATTGATTTTTCATATTGCTGCATGTAAAATAAAAGCATAATCAATATCAAATAAAGTTTAAAGGAATATTTTAAGTGGAGCGAGAAAATACAAGAAAGCCTGCATCAAAAGCTTTCGTGCTAAGTCTTTTTGTGATCACAATAATACTCATAATATTATTGTTTTTTATTAAGATTTCACCACGTGGAGTAATTGATCCGAATGCAGTTTCTATTCGTCAGTATTCGGGCGAGATTCAATATAAGTATGCTGATGGCAATTGGCAGAAGATAGTTTCGCTTGAGGATTTGAAAAATAAGGATAACGGTGCTAATAAGGAAGATGGCAAGAAAGAATCTAGTAAATCTGATAGTCGTGAAATTGAGATCCAGAAGAACTCCCTGTACATCCAGTGGCGATATACCGGGGAATCTGAATGGAAAAATATCATAGCCTACTCAGACTTAAAGGGTAAGGATGGCCGAGACGGTAGAGACGGGCTTGATGGCCAGAATGGTAGGAACGGTCGAGACGGCAAGGATGGTCTTAATGGTCAGAATGGTAGAGATGGCCAAAAAGGCGACAAAGGCGACACTGGTGCGGCGGGTCCTGCTGGGGCAACTGGAGCCACGGGAGCTACAGGTGCTACCGGTGCAACTGGTGCTACAGGAGCGGCTGGTCGAAATGCTACTATTTCTGTAACCAATAGTACTCAGCCTTGTTCGACTGGATTGACTATTACCGGAAATGGCACAAGCAGCCTAGGTTTACAATTTACAGGTAAAAATCTTCCTGCGGGTGGTAAAACAAATCAAGTGCTCGGTAAGAAAACTGATGACGACTGTGATGTAGAGTGGAAAGATTCATACGAGATTCGCGGAACTGGTATGCCTGAGGGTAATGTTAAGGCTAGTGTTGGTACGTATTATACTGATACAGCTGCTACAAACGGTGCCGTTCGCTGGATTAAAACTCGTGGTAGTGATAAAACAGGTTGGAAGGTTGTATATGGCGATACTGGCTGGAGAAGTGTCCCTCAAATTCTCTCAACATCCATGAAAGCTAGCGTAGTCAAGGTTCGACGAATTAACAACACTGTTTATCTATATGCAGCTCTTACAGGCTGGGCCAACAGCTGGAACGGTGGTGGTGCTGCGTTGCCAGATGGCCTGCGTCCTAGTGGTCAGATGCAAGGTCCTTCTGCTGGACGATGGGGTAACTCGTATTTGACTTGGATCGTTCAAACTAGTGGGCAAATTAATGCTGAAGCAGCTAGCGCTCAGAATCCAACACCAACGCTTCCTCCGATCGTTAGCGTATCGTATGTGCCAAACGACAATGTTCCATGGCCAACAACGTTACCTGGCACAGCTATGTAAGTAAATTATTTACACTTATCTAAAAGGCCCCGTCTGTTAAATCCGGCGGGGTTTATTTATATATAGTCTATGTTGTTATATAATTGATACATGTTAGACATTAAGTTCATCAGGGAAAATGTCGATTTGGTGCAAAAGTCGGCAAACGATAAAGGCTATAAAGTTGATATTGCGGCGTTGTTGCAATTAGACGATGAGCGTCGCGATTTGCAGAAGCAGGTTGAAGCGCTACGCGAACAGCGTAATGTTATTTCAGCGAAGATGAAGGGCGGCCGACCAGACCAAGAGTTAATTGATCAGGGCAAGCAATTGAAAGTTGAGCTGGCAGAGCGTGAGAGCTATTTGAAGTCAACTGAGGAGAAAGTTGCGGCAATTCTTAAAAACGTCCCGAATATCACTTTTGATGACGTGCCTCTGGGCGGTGAAGAAGATTCTGTTGAGGTAAAAGTTTATGGCGATTGCAAAACTGGCGCAAAAGATCATTTGGATTATGCTGTAAGCCGCGGCTGGGTGGACTTTGAACGTGGCGCTAAGGTGGCTGGTGCGAAGTTTTATTATTTGAAGGGTGATTTGGCTTTGCTGGAAAATGCCGTCACTCAATTTGCTTTAGACTACGTAACAAAGCAGGGCTTCACATTTATGACCGTGCCGCACATGGTCAATTTGCGAACAGCTGAAGGCGCAGGTTTTACTCCGAAGGGTGAAGGTAGTAATGAATATGTAGTTGACGGTGAAGATTTGACGCTAATTGGTACGGCGGAAATGCCATTAACCGGCTATCACGCGGATGAAATTTTGGACGAAAAAGATTTGCCATTGCTATACGCTGGATATAGTCCTTGTTATCGAAAAGAGGCAGGAACATATGGAAAGCACACACGTGGTCTGTTCCGAGTTCATCAATTTAATAAGCTGGAAATGTACGCGTTTTGTTTGCCTGAGCAATCTAAAGAGATTCATGAGAAAATTCTTAGCATTGAAGAGGCACTTTGGCAGCAAATCGGGATTTCTTATCACGTGGTTAATATTGCGGCGGGCGATTTGGGCGCGCCGGCTGCGAAGAAGTACGACATTGAATATTGGTCGCCAGTTGATCAAACTTATCGTGAACTGACGAGTTGTTCAAATTGTACTGATTATCAAGCTCGTGGCCTGAATATTCGAGTCAGGCGAGAAAACGGCACGATTGAATCTGTTCACACTTTGAATGGAACTGCGGTGTCGCTGGCTCGCTCATTGGTGGTGATTTTGGAGAATTTCCAGAATCCAGATGGAACTTTGACTGTCCCTGAAGTGCTTCGTCCGTATATGAATGGTCGTGACGTGATATAATAGAGAGCATACTAGTTAGTAGGAGGAAAAATGATTAAGGATATTACAATTACTGGCGTTAAATATGAGCTGAACGCCACAACAAAAAAATACGTTGAGCGAAAAATTGGTTCTCTGGGAAAATATTTGCCACGCCACGCGCGAAAGAGTGCATCCGCAGATGTGAAGATTAGGCAGATTGATAATCCTGGTGGCAATAAGTACGAAGTTGAAGTTATCATCAATGTGCCAGATAAGAAAATTGTAGCTAAGGATTCAACCATGAACGTTTTGGCTGCGGTGGATATTGTTGAAGCTAGGCTGAATGGTCAAGTTCGTAAGTATAAGGACGATGTGCTGGCTCATGTTGGCGGAAGTCGCGGGGTTTTGGCGAAGCTAAAGCAGACTTTCGGTCGAAAATAATTGATAGATGAAATTGGTAGGAAAGCGTTCAGATTCTGGGCGCTTTTTCTTTTCAAATTGCCCGAAAAAAGTTATAATAAAAGAAGTTTTTGAAAATGCCTGAAAGTGAGGGAGTTTTAAGGTTTATGGCAATTACACAACAAAAAGCGCTGAGTAAGATTTTTGGCGATCCACAGAAGAAGATTTTGAAACGATTGCGTAAGCAAGTTGACGTTATTAACGGTCTGAATGACAAATATGAAAAGATGTCAGATAAGGAACTTCGGGCGCAAACTGATGAGTTGAAAAAGCGTTTGTCGAAGAAAAATGTGACGCTTGATACGATTTTGCCGGATGCGTTTGCTGTGGCAAGGGAAGCCGCTAAGCGTGTGATTGGTGAGCGTCCATATGATGTGCAGTTGATTGGCGGCATGGTTCTTCATGAGGGTAACGTTGCCGAGATGAAAACTGGTGAAGGTAAGACTCTTGTGGCGACATTGCCGACTTATTTGAATGCTTTGGAGGGTAAGGGCGTTCATGTAGTGACGGTTAACGACTATTTGGCGCAGCGCGACGCCGGTTGGATGGGTCAGGTATATGATTTTCTGGGCCTGACTACTGGCGTGATTATCAATGAAGCGTCATTTGTCTATGATAAAGATTATGACAATGAGCATCACGACGACCCTCGAATGCGCAAGCTTCGCCCAGTTTCACGTAAAGAGGCTTACGCTGCGGACATTACTTACGGAACCAACAACGAGTTTGGCTTTGACTATTTGCGCGACAACATGGTTAATGACGTTGATTTGCTCAGGCAGCGCGAGTTGAACTTTGCAATCGTTGACGAGGTCGACTCAATTTTGATCGACGAAGCTCGTACGCCACTTATTATCTCTGCTCCAGCGGCTGAAAATCCTGACAATTATTACACATTTGCTAAAATTGCTGCGAAGTTAGTTCCAGAAGATTACGTTTTGGATGAGAAGCGCCGAAGTGTTGCTTTGACTGATGAAGGTGTTGAAAAAGTTCAGAAATTGTTGGGAATAAAAAACTTGTACACACCAGATCACGTGCGCAGTGTTTATCACATGGATCAGGCTTTGCGAGCGCAGACATTGTTCAAGCGCGACAAGGATTATGTTGTAACCAACGACGGCGAGGTGATCATCGTTGACGAGCACACTGGTCGTCTGATGCAGGGTCGCCGCTACAACGAAGGCTTACATCAGGCAATTGAGGCGAAAGAAGGCGTTCCAGTGCTGGAAGAGAGCATGACCTTGGCGACAATTTCATTCCAGAATTATTTCCGTTTGTACAATAAATTGAGCGGTATGACGGGTACGGCATTTACTGAAGCTGAGGAGTTCCAGCAAATTTATTCACTTGACGTTATCCAAATTCCACCGAACAAACCAGTTATTCGCGAGGATAAGGAAGATCTGATTTTCAAGACTGAAAAAGCCAAACTGAAAGCTGTCGCTGAGGCGATCAAGGATTACCACAAGCAAGGTCGTCCTGTTTTGGTTGGCTCTGGCTCCATTGAAAAGAACGAGCAAATTGCCAAGTATTTGGAAAAAGAAGGTATTAAGTTTGAGATTTTGAACGCTAAGAATAATGAACGTGAGGCTGCGATTGTGGCGAAAGCTGGTGAAAAAGGCGCGATTACTTTGGCTACAAATATTGCTGGTCGCGGTACGGACATTAAGTTGGGTGAGGGCGTCAAGGAGCTTGGTGGCTTGGTTGTTATCGGTTCAGAGCGACATGAATCACGCCGAATTGATAATCAGCTCCGTGGTCGTGGCGGACGCCAGGGCGATCCAGGCGAGACTCAGTTTTACGTTTCGACCGAAGATGATTTGATGCGAATTTTCCAGGGTGAGCGAATTGCGTCGTTGATGGATAGATTGGGCGTTGATGATGATACACCAATCAGAACTCGTGCCGTATCGAAAACATTGGAAGCGGCACAGAAGAGAGTTGAAGGCTATAATTTTGATACGCGTAAAAATGTTGTTCAATACGACAATGTGATTAACCGTCATCGTCGCGTCGTTTATGTTATGCGACGTAGGATTTTGGAAGGCGATAATATTAAGCCAGAAATTGAGCGATTATTGCGAGCTAAAGTTCACGAATTGACAACTCTTCCATCAAAGAATAATCCAAAGTTTGTCGAGGATTTCTCGGTTGTTTTCCCAGTTGATAAGGAAAAAATTGAAAAGGTTGGTAAGGAAAAGAAAGATCGTTTGCGCTATGAGAAGGCGCTGGAGCTGGCTGAAGAAGCTTACGCGGAGAAAGAGCGTGAGATTGGCGCTGATGATTTGCGTGGAGTTGAGCGCGAAGTTTACATGGCGGTGTTGGATACATTGTGGATGCAACATTTGGAAAATATGCAACATTTGCGCGAGGGAATTCACTGGCGAAGTGTTGGACAGCGCGATCCTTTGGTGGAATATCGATCAGAATCCCAGAAGTTGTTCGAGAATTTGCAGGCTAATCTCCGTGATGAAGTTCTGGCAACGATATTTAATATTCATAAAGCCGACGCTACAGTCCGTCAATCTCAAGACGACGAATATGACACTGAGCTAACTAGGTTGGCGGAAAATGCCGTTGAGCGTGGCGTAAATGAAATTGGTTCGGGCGAGGAAAATCGCGACGATGACTTCTCTGTGAAAAAGGGCAAGACTAGTGCGGAATCAAATCGTGCGAAAAATCAAGCTCGAAAGAAGAAAAAGGCTCAGCGACAGAACCGTAAGAAAAATCGTAAATAATCAGAGAATTAGGCAATGAAACATACAGTTGAGGAAATTAGACTGAAGAATGGTGCGCGCGGCTTGTTGATTGACGTTCCAGATGCTACGGTAATGAGTTTTCAGGTGCAATTCAGGGCGGGCAACCGCTACGTTCTGAATAAAGATATTTACGAAACGGCTCACATTATGGAGCATATGGCGTTCGGTGCGAATGAAAAGTTTCGTTCGGAGCACAATTATGAGCAGGAATTTACCAAAAACGGCGCTTATCACAACGCTTACACTTCCGACTATTCAATGGTTTATGAAGCGATTTGTGCGGATTTTGAGTGGGACAGGATTTTGGAGCTTCAGAGGTTGGCTATTACAACTCCGCGATTCAACGCTGATGAGCTTGAGGCGGAAAAGGGTAATGTTCGCTCTGAATTGACTGGTTATCTTAATAATCACAACCGTGTGATGTGGCCGCGCATTCAGCAGGCGCTGGGTGAAGATATTTTGACGTATAATCAGCGTCTAAAAACAATTGCTAATATTGAATTGAAGGATATTAAAAATCATCACAAGCGAACGCATACTTTGAAGAATATGCGGTTTGTGGTGGCTGGAAAAATGGCTGGACGAAAAGCGGCTATTAAAGAACATCTTGAGGGATGGCAATTAGAGACGGGCGAGCGATTTGTCATTCCGCGCGATGAGCCACGCAGGGCTAATCCAGTTTTAGTCAGACGGAAAGAGGCGACGAATTTGACGTTTGGCTGGTCGATGATGATTCCGCGCGAGTTAAGCGATGAAGAAGTCACGGCTATGAACGCATTGAACCACATTCTGACCGGCACGATGAGCTCACGGATTTTTGGCGCGGCTCGTAAAAAAGGCTTGGCATATGGTATTTTTAGCGACACGTCGATTGGTTTTTACGATTCGGCTTGGGATTTTGGTGGACAAGTAAATATTGAAACCGCAGAAAAGCTCTTTGATATTATCGTGAGAGAATTAAAGAAAGTTTTAGCTGGATCTATTTCTGAAGAAGATTTGGAAAGCGTGAAGTCGTATTCGTTGGGTCGTTATCAAATGGGTGCTCAAACTGTTGGGCAAGTAAGTAATTTTTACGTAGGACGATATTTTGCTGATGATTTCGTGAGAGATTACGCCGCCGTTCCAGATTCTATTTTGGCGGTAACTCCTGATCAGTTGATTGAAACGGCTCGTCAATTTTTCGCATCCAACACGTGGACGTTGGCGGCAGTTACTTCGGAAGAAAAAGAGCTATTAACAAAGCTGTACGATAAGCTCGACAAGCTGTTCTAGGGTGTAATCGTAAATTGCCCGTGATATAATCAGGTTATGAAAATTGTCATTGCTGGTTTTGGTGTTGAAGGTCAATCTAATTTGCGTTATTTTCGGGAGAAGTTTCCGGAAGCTGATTTTTTGGTAGCGGACGAACGCGAAAAAATAGATAATTTGCCGGAAAATGTGGCTTATCAGACGGGATTTTCGGGGCTAGAGAACGCGGATTTAATCGTTAGGTCGCCAAGTCTTCCGCCAAAAAAGATAAAGACTAGCGGTCGAATTTGGTCGGCGACAAATGAGTTTTTTGCCAATTGCCCAGCAACTATAATTGGCGTGACTGGCACAAAAGGCAAGGGCACGACGTGCAGTTTTATATCGTCGATTTTGCGCGCCGCAGGTAAAACCGTTCATTTAGTGGGGAATATTGGCGTGCCAGCTTTGGATATTTTGCCAAAAATTGAGAAAAATGACATTGTTGTTTACGAGTTGTCCAGTTTTCAATTGTGGGATTTGCAGAAATCTCCGCACGTTGCTGTGGTGCTGATGATTGAGCCTGACCACTTGAACGTTCACGCTGATTTTAATGATTATTTGGCGGCAAAGGCGAATATTGCCAAGTTTCAAACCGCGGACGATTATGTTGTCTATAATTCTCAAAATGAGTTTAGTTCGTCGATTGCAGATACGAGCTTGGCACAGAAAAAGGAATATCCATTTGCTCTTTCGGACGATATAACTTCTGTGATTCACTTGCCGGGGAAACATAATATTGACAATGCTTGCGCGGCGATATTGGCGGTGAAGTCGATTTTGCCGAACGTGTCGGATAATGAAATAAAGAAGGGACTTAGCGAGTTTACGGGGCTACCGCATCGATTGAAGTTTGTTGCTGAAAAATACGGCGTGAAATATTACGACGACAGCATCTCGACCACTCCGGGCAGCGCGATTGCGGCATTAAAAGCTTTTGCGGAGCCGAAAATTTTGATTTTGGGCGGCTCGGATAAAGGCGCGGATTATTCTGAATTAGCGAAAGAAATTGCCCGACAAAACGTACGATTGATAATTATCAATGGCGCTAACGCTGATGAAATCAGGGAAGTTTTAAGGGAAGAAAAAGTTGATTGCGAAATTGTCCAATTGAATATGGCGGGAATGAAAGAAGTTGCCAAATCAGCCAAAAATAAAGCGCAATCTGGCGACGTGGTGATTCTTAGCCCGGCGGCCGCCAGCTTTGATATGTTTAAGAGCTATTCTGATCGTGGCGAGCAATTTGTCGCCGCCGTAGAAGAACTTTAATCTTGATAAATTTCTGGTTTTAAGACGCCGATGTATGGTAAGTTGCGATATTGCTGGCGAAAATCCAGACCGTAGCCAACGACAAATTCATTCGGTGTATCAATACCGACATAATCGGCTTTTGCGTCAACTTCGCGCCGCGCTGGTTTGTCTAATAGCGAGCATATTTTTACCGACGCAGCATTTTTTGCGGCAAATAATTCTCTTAGCGCCTGGGCGGTTCGACCGCTGTCAATTATGTCCTCAACTATTAACACGTGTCTATCCGCCACGTCGGTATCCAAATCTTTGATGATTTTTACAGATCCAGAAGATTTTGTGTCGTCGCCGTAGCTGGAGACTGCCATGAAATCAATTTCCATGTAGCAATCCATCGCCTGTATCAAGTCGATCATAAACGGCGCTGCGCCGCGTAAAATACCCACGACGACAGGATTTTTATCGTGATAATCCTCGGTCAATTTTTTCCCAAGTTTTTGAACTGCCGTTTTTATATCTTCATTCGTAAATAGAATTTTCTCAATATCTTTATCCATCTTTTTATTTTAACAGAGAATTGAGTGTTGAAAAATGGTGCGGTAGAATATGTTATTGACTTATGTCTATATATAGTGTATAATATGAAATATGTCATTTGAATTATCAGAGCCTACGAATCAAAGACCTTACAGCATTCACGAAGATGAACCTGTGTATTGGGGTCAGACAACTGACCCTGATCAACATAATCCCGATAACTTTCGTTATTTAGTACATGCTTTTAATCCTTTTTCTCCTTTTAACGCGATTTATACATCAAAGAAAACAGGTGCTTCTAATGATGAGGTACGGCGTCAATCTATTGACTTACGAATTAGGCCAGAGGAGATTGATGAGCGAGTGTCTGTAAGTATGTCATTGATTGAAAATGGTCGCACTGCTACATATGGTAGCGGTGGAATTATTGTGCAGGCTCCTGAATCGAGCATTGTGCTTACTTCGCCAACTGACGCTGGTGCGATAAATAGCAATGAGGGGCGTCTTGTGGCTCAAGGCCAATCTAGAGGACTGCTCTCGCCGGACCAATTGCTTGAACGCGGTTCACCGCGTACTTATAATGAAGTTGTAGCGCTTGGTCGTAGTGGATTAAGGGCTGTTGGGTTTTTCTATAAGGTAGACTCTCGAAAAAAACCTGTTGATTCTGGTCTGGCGGCGAATATGCTTGGTCTTGGACATAGAACTGGTCTGCCGGTTGTTGAGATCCCTGAAGAGAATATTTATACTGAGAACAAAGTTGTCCGATATACATACATGGACTCTAGTCGGAGAGAGGAGCTAAGAATATTCTTAGGCGGTATGTGTTATTGCGCACCGAAATCGGAGGGGAGGTTAGGGTTTCGCGTTGTCGAGGGTGATACATTGAAATGGCACTTTCCTTCGCCAGAAAAATTTGAAGCTGCTATAGGTTTTGCCTTAAGTACAGGAGAGATAGGTGAAGCTGAAGCGAACCAAATTTTAGAGGATTATAGAACGGCGGATATTGAACGTCAGGCGCCAACTGCTTATTTTGATGAAGACGGCGAGATTGATAGGGTAGAGTGTTTACAAGGTTACGGCGAGTATGAGGTTAGTCTCAATATAAGTCGACATGGTATTGCTAATAAAATTCAAAAAGGTGCAGCTAGGCTTATGGGGGAGGGTGTTGAAAGTCTTAATCAATATGTTACAGATCGTATGATTGAAGCTGCAGTAGAAAACCTTAGTCCAGAGAAGACAGAGTCTATTAGATCGTGGTATGAGAAAGTGCGACCTTCTATCGCAGATGCGTGGTCGCAGCAAGATCGGGCGAGATCTCGTATGGGTCATCGTATTATTCGGCGACCCTCCGTCATGGTACAATAGAATATATGCAACCGCTAAAAAAGAAAATTGGTGAATTAGAAAAAGAAATTGAACAGGCTAAAAGAGCGCTTAAGTTTTCTGATTTGGAGCAGAAATTGGCGGAACTGGACGATCAATTAAACCAGCCAGAAATTTGGAATAATCCTGATTATGCCCAGGAATTAACGAAACAGGCCGCCAGCCTTCGTCAGACAGTCGAGCCTTGGCAAACTTTGACGGTGCAGGTTGGCGATATGGTGGAGCTGATGGAGCTTGGTGATGACGATTTATTGCCGGAATTTCAGGCGCAAGTTGCGGCGATTGAGAAAAATTTTGAGAGCCATAAAACCGATTTGTTATTCTCTGGCGAATATGACAACCGTTCGGCAATCATGCGCATTTCCGCTGGCGTGGGCGGGCTGGATGCACAGGATTTTGCGGCGATGTTGGAGCGAATGTATTTGCGCTGGGTGGAAAAGTCTGGCATGAAAGTCGACACACTGGAGCGCTCGACAAATGACGACGCTGGAATTAAAACGGTCGTTTTGGAGATTTCTGGATCTTTTGCTTATGGAAAATTGCGGTCGGAAAATGGCGTGCATCGTTTGGTGAGATTAAGTCCGTTTAATGCGGATAATTTGCGCCAGACTAGTTTTGCACTTGTCGAGGTTTTGCCGAAAATTGACGCGCCCGATGAAATATCAATTGACCCGAATGATTTAAGAATTGACGTCTATCGTTCGGGCGGCAAGGGCGGTCAAGGTGTGAATACGACGGATTCGGCGGTTCGAGTGACGCATGAGCCGACAGGGATTACGGTGGCTATTCAGAATGAGCGCTCGCAGATTCAGAATAAAGAAACGGCGTTGAAGATTTTGCGGTCAAAATTGCTAGCGATGAAATTAGAGCAACACGCCGAAACTTTGTCGGATCTCAGGGCTGGCGAATCGGCAAACTGGGGAAGCCAAATTAGAAATTACGTTTTGCATCCGTATACGTTAGTTAAAGATACGCGCACAAAGCACGAAAATCGTAACGCTCAAGGTGTTCTGGACGGCGATATTGACGAATTTATCACGGCGTATTTAGAACAAAATGCTAATTCTAAAAATATTTAGCTTATGGTATAATACTATTAATGATTCTGTTAGATAGGGTAACGAAGAACTACGGAAAAAGTAACAAGCCGGCGCTGAATCGAGCAAGCATTCATGTTGGCGCTGGTGAATTTGTGATTATTGTTGGTACGTCGGGTGCTGGCAAATCGACACTTTTGAAGCTTTTGACTCGCGAAGAAAAGCCAAGCTCTGGAAAAATTGTGGTTGGTGGAATTGATTATGACAATTTGAAGGACAAGCACATCCCGCTGTTGCGTCGTAAAATTGGCGTGGTTTTTCAGGATTTTAAGTTGCTTCCGAATCGAACGGTGTTTGAAAATGTGGCGTTTGCGCTGGAAATTGCTGGAATGACAAATCGAGAAATTAAGGCAACTGTGCCGAAGGTTATTGAGTTGGTTGGTCTTAAGGGGAAGGAAAAGCATTTTCCTCATCAGCTTTCTGGTGGTGAACGTCAGCGTGTAGCAATTGCGCGTGCGGTGGTTCGTCAGCCGAAGATTCTGATTGCCGATGAGCCGACTGGAAACTTGGATCCGAAGCACAGCTGGGACATTGTTCGCTTGCTGGAAAAGATTAACAAGTATGGCACGACGGTTATTTTGACGACTCACAACGTGGAGATTGTTAATAAATTGAAGCGGCGTGTTATTACAATTGATCATGGTAAAATCACCTCTGATCAGGCGAGAGGGAGTTATAAACAGTAATGAAATCATCAAAGTCTAACAAAAATAAAGAAACTATCCGTATACGTCAGCGCCGACGAGGTTGGTTGACGTTTGTCAGAATGTGCCGATACGGCATCAATAACTTTAGTCGTAATGCCTGGCTAACGATTGCCGCAACTGCGGTGATGAGCGTCACGTTGATTATCGTGTTTATAACATTATCAGCGCGTCAGGTTTTGGTTGATACCGTTTCAAATGTCTCCAAGCGTGCCGATATGTCAATTTACTTAAAGGGCGACACGCCAGAAAAAACGATTAAAACGATTAAATCTCGAATTGAAAAATTAGATAATGTCGATAGTGTTAAGTATATTTCCGCGGAAGAAGCGCGTGAAAAGCAAGCTGAACAATATAAGGACAATCCAGATACGCTTGAGGCGATTCGTGAGTCTAGTAATGAGATGTCGGCAACGCTTCGTGTTTCCGTGAAGGAACTGAATAACCAGCAATCATTAAATAATTTTGTTAAAACTGATGATTTATATAAAAAGTACAAAGATCCTAACAGGGAGCCGTCATTCTCGGGCGAACGTCAGCAAGCTATTAAAACAGTTGGTAATTGGGTGAGACTGGCGAGTATCGGCGGCTCAATCGCTACAGTTGTTTTCGTGGTGATTTCTTCGCTTGTGGTCTTTAACACTATTCGCATGGCAATTTTCAACCGCAAGGACGAGATTGAGATGATGAAGTTGATCGGCGCAGAACGCAGTTTCATCAGAGGTCCGTTTATTGTTGAGGCTATAATGTACGGATTTATCGCGGCAATTATCGCAACGGTGGTTGGGTATGGACTGTTAATTTTCGCACATGATCCGATGGTAAAGTACGGAATTCCTATCGATAATCTTTTGAATCATCTAAAAATGTACGGCGTGCTGGTTTTCTTGAGTATGATTCTGGTCGGCGCGGCAATTGGCGTGGCGTCATCTTGGGTGGCAACTCGCAAATATCTTAAGTTGTAAAAGTCCTTGACATACTGATTATGGTTATGCTAACATAGACGTATGAAACTACGGTCCACCACACCAGTTTCGGTATCACTAGTCAGCAGAGCTTCTCTGGTGGCGATGTCTGCATTGCTCGCTGGATCGGGCATTTTTGGCTTGGCATCACACGTATTAGCTCGCGACTATAACGCCGAAATTCAGGCAAAACAACAAGAAGCAGACAACTATAATTCTGAGGCTTCGCGCTTGGGTGAGATGGCTGATAGTTTACAGGCGGAACTTGATAAGATAAACGGACAGATATCAGCTATTCGAGCGCAGATTTCTGACAGCCAAAAGAAGATTAATAGTCTTAATGATCAGATAAAAAAGAACGAAGAGCTAATTAAGCACAATCGTAAAGCGATGGGGCGAATTTTGGCGGATTTGTATGTTGATGATCAGATTTCGCCACTGGAGATGCTTGCTAGCTCAAAAAATATTAGCGATTACATTGATAAGCAAGAACAGCGTAATTCTCTGAAAACTTCATTGAATGATAAGATCAAAGAAATTAAGTCTTTGCAGAAAAAGCTGGAAGAGAATAAGAAATCTGTTGAGAATACGCTTCGCGACCAGGAATTGCAGCGTAATGCAATGGCGGCTAAGCAATCTGAGAAGGCAAAACTGATTACTGACACGAAGAATGACCAAAATAACTATGCGGCGCTGGCTCAGAAGCGCAATTCCGAGGTAGCGAAGTTGCGAGAAGAGCAGGCTGCGGCCAACCGACGAGCTCTTGGCGGCAGTAATGTCTCCATTCCAGGCGGCGTACCTGGCGGCGGCGGTTATCCTGGTGTCTGGGCAAGTGCCCCACTTGATGCTTATATCGATCCATGGGGACTATACACGCGTGAATGTGTGAGCTACGTGGCTTGGAAAATCCATAGCACTGGACGATATGTTCCGCATTTTGGTGGCGCAGGCAACGCAAATCAGTGGCCGTCAACTGCAGCGCGCTATGGCATTTCTAGCGGCTCAACTCCAAAAGCTGGTGCAGCAGCTGTGATGAATATTGGATATTACGGACACGTTATGTATGTTGAGTCTGTCAATGGCGACGGAACTATTACTGTTAGCGACTACAACTTTGCCTGGGATGGTTTATATAGGCATTACACACGCTCAGCTTCAGGATTGACATACGTTTACTTCTAATCGGCATAGTGATACACAAAAAACGCTCGTGTTAAACGGGCGTTTTGTAGTATAATAAGCATATGGTTACGGGAGAAAAAAGACAGCAATTAAGTTGGTTTTTGACGCTTGTTATTGTGGCTATTGTTAGCTTTGTGGCGGGAGCTCGCTCTGATGCGCTGTTTGCTAACGTGGCGTCGGTATTTGGCGTTAGAACTTCAAATAAGACGATTGACTTATCTAGCGTTCAGAAAACATATCAAGAACTGATTGCTAATTATGACGGAAAATTGGATACTCAAAAGTTAATTTATGGTGCCAATCGCGGGCTAGTTGAAGCGGCTGGCGATCCTCATACGGCGTATATGGATCCTGACGAGACGAAGGAGTTTGACAAGTCATTAAGTGGTCAAATTGGTGGTGGAATTGGTGCGGAGATTGGTCTTAGAAATAATAAGCCGACTATCATAAAACCTCTGGAAAATAGTCCAGCTCAGAAGGCGGGAATTAAGGCTGGTGAGGCGATTATTAAGGTGAATGACGAGGCTTCTTCTGACTGGTCGGTGGAAAAAGTTGTGAGTAAAATTCGCGGAGAAGTTGGTACGTCCGTTAAATTGACGTTATTAAGCGATGGCCAAACGCGTGAGGTGTCGGTTGTGCGTCAGAATATAGTTTCTCCGGCAGTAGAGTCGGAAATTGATGGAGAAATTGGTATTTTGAAAGTTAATCGATTTGGCGATGATACAGTGAGCTTGTCCAGAAAATACGCTTCGGAATTTGTTGAAAAAGGTGTTAAGAAGGTGATTTTGGACTTACGGAATAATCCTGGTGGAACGGTTGGAGCTGCTCAAGGACTATTGGGTATTTGGTTGGACAATCAAATAGCTATGACCGAGCGACGGGGTTCTGAAATTGTTAAAACGCTGCGTACGACCGGAACGCCAATTCTGGGCAATATGAAGACGGTGGTGCTTATTAATGGCAATAGTGCCAGTGCTAGCGAAATTACGGCTGGGGCGCTTCGTGAATACGGAAAAGCCACGCTGGTTGGGCAGAAGAGTTACGGCAAGGGAAGCGTGCAGATTGTACTTGGGCTGCCTGGCGGGTCGCAAATGAAAGTTACTGAAGCCAGATGGTACACACCAAAGGGCAAAAATATAGATAAAACAGGCATAGAGCCTGATGTAAAAGTTGATCTTTCGTCGGACGATGTCAATAATAACGTAGATCCACAGATGGATAAGGCGAAGTCGTTATAAAGCTTGTGTTTTTGAGTGAGACAACATAAAATAGAGATAGTATGAACGGACAAAAAAAGAAGATTTTACTAGTTGAGGATGATATGGCTCTATCTGCGGTTTATAGGTCGCGGCTGGAGATTGAAGGATTTGACGTTAGGGAAGCCAACAATGGAGAAGACGCTCTGTCTGCCACTGTTGAATATCGTCCAGATTTGATCCTTTTGGATGTGATGATGCCAAAGATTAGTGGTTTTGATGTCTTGGATATTCTTCGCAATACGCCAGAAACTGCTAACGTGAGGATTATTATGTTAACGGCACTCAGTCAGCCAAAGGATAAGGAACGCGCTGAGAGCTTGGGCGTTGATGATTATTTGGTGAAATCTCAGGTTGTAATTGGCGACGTTGTGGCTCGCGTAAAGCATCATTTGGGCATTCAATAGAAGCTAAGCTGAGTAAAAGAAGTCATCCTCTACGGGGGTTGACTTTTTGCTTGTTTTTTGGTATAAAGTAGTTATATATGGAAAAACCAAAACCAGCACAGAACCACGAACAAGAACGACCAAAAACATTGGAAGACTATGCAGTTAAGACTTTTCCTGCTGACTTAGACGTTACGATACGTCCGTTAACTGTTATTCGTAGTGGCAAAGACGGAGGAGGTATCAGGGATGATGAAGGGTGGACTCCTGGTGATATGCTATGTGTGCGTAAGGAGGGTATTGGTTCGATTGAGTTGTTTGTGAAAGTACATAAGCTGATTAAAGTTTATGGAGAGCATGTTTATGAAGAGTGTGTTCCTATAACTAAGATTGTGTCATTGAAGAAGCTCCAAAGTCGAGAGGAAAATAAAGGTTTTAACGAATTTTATATTCAGGAGCTTTACGGAAAATCTACTGAAGAAATGATTGAAGAAGGAGAAAGGGCTGCTGAGCAGATTAGTAATAGTTCGGTCGTGGAAGAGGGCGGTTCTGATTTAGAGAGGCCGAAAGTCAGTCTTAAGATAGGAAGCACGGCGGTTGAGGCTATTGGAATTAAAAAGCCAGTGGAGACAGATAAGGTAGGTGCTAACCCAGCGGATTTGGTGGCAACCGAACCAGTTAAAAAACCGGTAGAGGTGGATAAGGCAAGCGCTGATTTAGTAGATTTGCCAGCAGCTAAATCGGTTAAAAACCCAGTGGCTGAAAAGTCGATGGAGACGAATGAAACCAATGCTGACATATTACCTGAGAGATTTAAGGATACGATTAATAGGTTTAAACAACTTACCGAAGAGAATAATGGTAAGTTTTTTGCAAAGGCTCAATATATAACTGGAGAGCTGAATCAGCTGAGGCGGCAAATTCAGATAAATCCTGCAGTGATTTATGGACTTAATTCCGAAGAGTTCATGAAAGGTGTATCAAATAAGATTAGAGATCTTGAGGATTCTAGGGCTGAGGATACGAATAAATTTAAGAATGACGTAAGTGATCTTATTGAAGAGCTGAAAAAGAAGATTGAAAATGATGACGAGCGTAGTCGTCTAGTTAAGTTAACTGAGCACGTAGATCAGATGGGTGAGAATAATATAGTTCTGGGTAATGTAACTAATGACTTGTTGGATAAATTAATAAGAATAAGACGTTATATTGCGGAGTCGCAGAGCAGTAGTTGGGGAATAGACTACTACAAAAGTAGTATATCTCAGGTGATTAATGAAATTATTAGTGATTTGTCGATAGCTAGTGGACGCCGTCGGGGTATCGTAGGTGGTATTGAGGGAATTAAGAGTGAGGGATATCATCAAAAAAGGTGATTGATATTAAAATAACTCCGCACAAACGGAGTTATTTTAATAAAAAGTTTTTACCAATTAAAGAACAACAACTTGCGTTCGGCGCTCTGATTTGCCAGTAAACTTGGTTTTCTTAACCGATTTAAAGCCAACCACACCGTCTTTTGCAGCATGAATGGTAAAATTACGGCTAACGTATGTGCCGTCACCAGCGATCTTTGTGGCGCCAGTTTGGCGAACTAAAACTTCTCCAGCGGAAACTTTTTGACCGCCAAATCGCTTAACGCCAAGACGTTGACCAGCATTGTTGTGGATATTCTTACTAGAACCACCAGCTTTAACCTTTGACATTCTTTACTCCTTATAGTTTCTATAAAACAATCTGTTCTAGTTTATCGAAAATAAAGCCAGTTGTCAAGCGGTTTTGGCTATATCTGCTGGTTTTAATACCAATATTTCTCTAGCGACAACTTGATCTTCACGGTAATATAAGAGATTTTTATCGATAATTTGCTGATACCCAAGTTTTTTAAGATTCTTTATCAGAGGTAGGTGAGTGAATTTGCCTTCGTGATTTTGCCACGCTGGAACGGCTATACAAAGTGTCGTGTCTGAGCGAATTTGCGAATGGATATTTTTCAGAAAATCACTAATTATGTGATTACAATTTCCAACTACTTCGTGAAGTTTTTCTGGGCTTGGCGGCGCAGAAAATGGCTGACCTAAATATGTTTCACAGACAATTCGAGAAATCCGCTCTTTCTGTTTATTGGTTAATTTTACAGAGGTGGCGTCGGCCTGATGCGCTTGCCAGGAAGTGTTTGTCGAAAAAGTTTTTTCCACCCAGCTCATATTTTCAGTCGTGTAAGATATCATCTTATCGCTCAAATCGCTGCCATAAGCATTCGCGCCGATAAGCGCAGCCTCTTGCAATACTGTTCCTGTGCCACAAAACGGATCCCAAAGGTAATCGTTAGGTTTTGCGCCAGATAGGTTAATCATAATTTGTGCAAGCTTGGGTGGAAGCATTCCCACGAAGGCATCGCGCTTTGGTCGTCCGCGGTCGCGCTGAGTATACGAATTGATATTTTGAGTGCCACGACTTTCAGCGATTATCAAATCTCCGTATGCGTTCTTAGCTATGATAATTTCAATTTTCGCCTCAGACCTGCCGAGTTTATTATTGTGAGAGGTCGCAGTGGACAGCGCGGCGGTTTTATTAGGAATTAGACGCAAACTGACACCAGATTTTTTCAAGTTGTTTTTTAAGATAATTCCGATTTTTTGGACGTTTCTCGGATCTGTTTTATTGCCATAAAAACTTATTCCAAGCGTTATTTTTTTCTGGCTATGTGAAAGTTTTTTCGTGTATTTTTCAACAATAATTTTTGAGGCTTGGAGCAGGGTGTTGTGATCTGATTTTTGCGACTTTATCTTCGTGATGACTTGTCCGCACTTAATCGTTCCGCCGAGATTGTCAATTGAAAAGTTGTCGCAATTAACCGTGGCGGCTTGGTTGGAGATCTTTTGGACATTTTTAGCACCGTAAACAGCCTCTAATTCAGCGATAGAGATTTCTGGTTGACGACCGAGAATAGCTATAAACATGTCGTAATTATAACATTTATCGTGGTATAATGAAGGTTATGTTACCGAAGGTGTTGCAATTGTTAAAGTCGCCACGAGCTGTTATGAGCGTTTTGACGTTGGTGGTTTTGGCAATAATAATTTTTCTATCTCGGCATGAGCTAGTGAAGGCGTGGAATCTGTTTCTGCATGCGGACTTATGGCTATTGTTCTTGTTATTACCGTTTCAGATTATCGTGTATTTCGCTGGCGGCGAGATGATTTTTTCATATTTAAGAGAGAAGAACCTGATTCATCATATTTCCAGACTGGAGCAGACGAGGATTGCGCTGGAGCTTAATTTGGTCAATCACATTTTTCCGTCGGGCGGAGTTAGTGGAATTTCGTATACGACGTGGCGGATGCATAAGCTCGGCGTGAGTTCGGCGCGTTCGACATTTGCGCAGGTGATTCGTTACGTTACGGGATTTTTGTCGCTTTTGGTTTTGTTGGTGATTGCCGTGCTGGCGCTGGCTATTGACGGTAAGGTTAATCGTTATATCGTTGCGGCTAGCTTCTTGCTGATTATCGTGGTTTTGGCACTGACGTTTGGTCTGATTTTTGTGTTTTCGTCAAAGCGACGTATGCAGGCAACTGCGGCTGGGCTGTCGAGGTTTATTAATACGCTAGTAAAAATTGCCACTTTAGGTAAAAAACGTCGAGTAATGAAATCGAAGAAAGTCGAAGAGTTTTTTGTTGACATGCAGGACGATTTTCAAGATTTATCCAATCATCCGAAACTTCTGATAAAACCGATGATTTGGGGAACTGTTTATACTGTTTTTGATGTGGCGATGTTTGCTGTGGCGTTTCTGTCGCTGGGTGTTTTTGTTAATCCGGCGATTTTGATGGTTGGATACGGCGTGGCGGGATTGGCAGCGATTGTCGTGTTTACGCCTGGAGGGACGGGCGTTTATGAAACTATTATGATTATTTTCTTAAGTATGGCAGGCACTCCGCCGGATTTGGCGATTGCTGGAATAATTTTGACGCGAGCAATTTTACTTACTGGCACGATTATCTTTGGCTATATTTTCTATCAACACGCACTGATTAAATACGGCAAGCCAGATGATTCCCAGATTTAGTGTTAGCAATTTCATAGCAGTTGTCAATCAAACTTTTGACGTGGCTTTTGCTGGAATGGTTGAAGTCGAGGGCGAGGTTTCTAGTTTCAAATCTTATCCTCCGAAATACGCTTTTTTCGATCTGAAAGATGACGACGGGCTGGTTCGGTGTTTTGTTGGTTTTAGCAATTTACGTACGCCAATTGAAGATGGAATGAAAGTTGTCGTTCGAGCGATGCCGGTGCTTAGAGATAAAGGCGCCTTTAGTTTGAATGTTCAAGAGATTCGCCCATTAGGCAAGGGAAGTTTGAAGCGAAGTTTTGATCTTTTGAAGCAAAAATTGACAGTAGAGGGTTTGTTTAATTCTGAAAGAAAGCGTCCATTACCGCAATATCCTCAGAGGGTGGCTATTATTTCCAGTACAAAAGCGGCGGGGTATGCTGACTTTATGAAGATTTCCAGTGAGCGTTGGGGTGGCGTGAAATTCGTAGTCGCCAACGTTAATGTGCAGGGTGCGAATGCTGCAGATCAAGCTGTTCGAGCGATATCATATTTTAATCAAATGTCAGAATCTCCAGATGTGATTGTTTTGATTCGTGGCGGTGGCAGTGCGGAAGATTTGGCGAGTTTTAACGATGAAAAACTAGTACGGGCGGTGGCGAGTAGTCGCATTCCAACAATGACTGGAATCGGTCATGAAATTGATGAGAGCTTATGTGATTTGGCGGCGGACGTTCGCGCAGCCACGCCGAGTAACGCCGCGCAATTGTTGTTTCCTGATAAGCGAGAAGTGGTTCGGCATTTGCATTACAGGCTAATTGACGCGAAAGATTCAATTTGTAGAGCTATCGAAGAACAGTCGCTTAATGCAACAATGTTGCAAAAAGAAGCGCTAAAACAGTGGTCGAATCACGTGGATGCAGCTGTAAATGCAACATTGTCGCAACAAAAAGTTATCGCTGAGTATGACCCAGAGATGGCGCTGCGTCGTGGCTATGCAATGATCAAGGGTGATTTACAGATTGGTAATATTGTAGAGATTACAACAAAAGATATAATTATGAAAGCGAGGATTGAGAATAGTGAACAACGACATGACAATTGAGCAAATGATGGCTGAATTGAATGAGCAAATCGCGTGGTTTCAAGGCGATGATTTTAATCTGGACGAGGCAAAACAGAGGTTTATTGAGGCGAGAGAATTGTCAAAAAAAATTACTGCCACGCTGGAAGATATGCGACATGATATCGAGGTTCTTAGCGAGGATTTTAACGCCGAGTAAGATCTTTACATCAATTAAAGCATAAGCTATACTTTACAATATGATAACGAGATATAAGAGTGAGCGTGGCTCAGTTAATGGCTGGATGGTCGGCACAATCGGCTGTCTGATATTGTTTTTGATTGCTGGATCTTTGGCAATTTGGGCGTACATGCAATATTCCCGAGAAAAAAGCAGCGTTGATAGTAAAGTTGCAATTGAAGTCGCTAAAGGGAAGAGCGAACAAGCCGAATCAGACCAGAAGAAATTTTCTGAAGAAGCAAAAAACCCGCGTATTGAATTTGTTGGTCCTGCTGAATATGGTCGAGTATCGTTCATGTATCCAAAAACTTGGAGTGTATATATAGGGAATGACGGCAGCGACAGGGGTGATTATAAAGCTTATCTTCATCCTGTTTCAGTTCCTTCGACAACTAATAAAAATAGTCGGTTTGCATTAAGGCTGGAGATTATCAATAAGAATATGGATACGGTGCTGAATGATTATCAATCACGACTAAAGAAGGGCGAATTGACCTCAAGCAGTACTGAATTTAACGGAATTTCAGCGACTCGAATTGATGGTACATTTGAGAAAGAATTGCGCGGCTCTGTGGTTTTGATGAAAGTGCGCGATAAAACTATTCGTTTTTCAACCGACGCGGATACGTTTAAGCCAGATTTCCAGACTATATTGAGCACTGTAAAAATCTCTGAATAGAAAAACCCGATATATATTTGCTATACTAGAATTGTATGGCAGGTAAAGAGTGGAGTGATGCTGATTTTGGGGGATTGCCGAGCGTTTTGGTGGCGGCACACGAGCTGAAAACGCCGTTGGCTCTAATCAGGCAACTGGCGCTACTGCTGGACGACGACTTAACCAGTTCTGCCGATAAAACTCAGATCCAGCAACGAATTATTCGGACTTCTGAGCAGGCGTTGCAACTTACGATTGATTTGGCAAATTCAGCCAATTTGACACCATCGTTATTTCCGCTTGAGCCGGTCAATCCGTTGGCTTTATGTCAGCAAGTAGCGATGGAAACGAAGTTCAACGCAATGCTTTACGGACGAAAAGTTAGCTGGCCTAAGAGCAGTCGAAATAGTCAATTGATATTAGCGAACCGAACACTTTTGGGGCGAATTTTAGCGAACTTTTTGAATAACGCGTTGGCGTATACGGAGGACGGATCGGAGATTAAGGTTTCGGTTAAGGCGACAAAAGATGCTGTGAGAATGAGCGTGCGAGATTTTGGTCCGATGATGAGTTTGAAGGAATATCGGCTTTTGCTTGATGAAATGGAAACGCGAAAAACCGTGCGAACAAGGCCGGAAAGTAGCGGGCTGGGGATTTACGTGGCGAATCAATTTGCGCGGGCGATGAACGGGCGAATTGGTCTGATTCGTCATCGCGATGGACTGACTTTTTATGTAGAAATGCCAATTAGTCGGCAGTTGAGCTTGATATGAAAAAACTGTTAATCGTTGAGGATGATAAGAATTGGGCGGATATTCTGGGCAAGTTTGCCGCGGATGTCGGCGTGGAATATCAAGTGGTGGTTTCTGGCGGTCAGGCGATTGAAATTATTGACGATTGGCAACCTGACGCTTTAATTTTGGATATGCTGTTGGCTGGCGAAACGGCGATTGCTCTGTTGAATGAACTGCGATCGTACGCGGATTTGGCGAGTTTGCCGATTGTGGTTTGTACGAATATTGACGTTAAAATGGACGATTTGCGTCCGCTTGGCGTGAAGGCGATTTTGAATAAAACATCGATGCGTCCGAATGAGGCGCGGGCGATTTTTCGCGAGGTTCTAAATGACGGGGCAGAGTGAACGAGTAAAAGCAATTGTTTTGAGGCGAACGAATTACGCCGAAGCTGACCGAGTTTTGCAATTATTAACGCCAAAAGGTCGACGCAGTGTGATTGCCAAAGGTGTGCGACGCGAGCGCAGTAAATTGGCGGGCGGAATTGAATTATTCGCGATTTGTGATGTGGTTATTCGCTCTGGTCGGGGCGATTTGGGGCTATTAACTTCCGCTCGATTGTCGGCTTTTTATCGGCATATTTTGGAAGATTATGATCGGATGCAATTTGCATATTCGGTGATGAAATTGGTCTCTGTGGCAAGTGAAAATATTGACGAACCAGAGTGGTATTATGTGCTGAGTCAAGTTTTGGAGCAATTGAATAATCCTGCAATAAACCAAAAATTGATTGAAACGTGGTTTTATTTGCAATACGCGAGTCTGCTGGGAGATGAGCTGAATCTTCGAACGGACGTAACGACTGCGGCGCTGCTTCCTGATAAAAAATATATGTACGATAGTGCGGAAAAAGGTTTGAGGTTGGCGGAGCAGGGCGATTTGGGTGCGGACGCCATCAAGCTACTGAGGCTGATTCAGGCAAAGCCGCTCGCGAATGTGGCGCAAATCGGCGGAATAACTGAGGTTATAAACGATTGTTGGTTGACCGCCAGACAACACGCGGCAGTGTAAAATTGTCAGTAAAATGGTATAATTTGGGTAATAATGTGAATCGCCATGTTACCAACATGGAGAAAGGTTTTTTGATGAGTCAAGCAAAAATGGAAGATATTATTAGCCTGTGTAAGCGTCGCGGTTTTATTTATCAGGGTTCTGATGTTTACGGCGGTTTGTCTGGAACGTGGGATTACGGTCCGCTTGGTGTTCAATTGAAGCGCAACATTATGAATTTATGGTGGCGAATGTTTGTTGACGAGCGCGACGATATATATGGCGTCGATGCGGCAATTTTAATGAATCCGAAAGTCTGGAAGGCGAGTGGGCATGTGGATACGTTTTCTGATCCGCTGGTGGAGTGTAATAATTGTAAAAGTCGATTTCGCTTTGACAAATTAGACACTAGAATCAAGTATGATAATTTTCTATATATGATCAACGAAGAGTTGGAGTCTGATAAGTTGACGCTGGAAGAGAAGCTCCTTCCTTTAAGAAAAATGAACCAGAGTTCTGACCCTGAAGAGGTATTGGAAGCTAAGAGGCTTGCTGAAGAAATGAACTTAAAGGACGAAGCTCAAAAAATTGATAAAAGGATAGAGGAATTAAAGGATGGATATAAGTATAGAGGTTCTTTAACCAAGAAGTTTCTTGAGTATGATGTGTATGAATGTGAGAAGTGTGGTTCTTGCGACTGGAGTGAAGCTAAGCCATTCAATATGATGTTTAAAACTACTGTAGGTCCTGTCGCGGACGAAGGGTCGGTCGCATATCTTCGCCCAGAAACGGCTCAGGGAATTTTTACCAATTTTAAGAACGTTGTTGATAGTTTTTATCCAGACTTGCCGTTTGGAATTGCTCAGCAGGGCAAGGCGTTTCGTAATGAAATTGCACCGCGAGATTTTGTTTTCCGCTCTCGAGAGTTTGAGCAAATGGAGATTGAGTATTTTGTCAGTCCAGAAAAATGGCAGGAAG
>CAURDR010000007.1:0-21351 GCA_963523995.1 uncultured Candidatus Saccharibacteria bacterium
ATCCACCAGTTCCACTTCTTCTCCAGACAAATTCGTCCACAAAATTATCTTCACCAAAAATCTCATCACACAGCTTCTTTAAGTTTGCTTGCTCATTATCATCAATTGAGATAAATATAACCCCATCATCAGTCAGTAAATTCCTCGCCAGCTTCAACCTCGGATACATCATCGACAGCCAGTCTGAATGGAACCTGCCGTTTGCCTTTGAGTTTTCGGCGTACTCGTCTTCAGAAACAATTACATTGCCATCAGAATCTGTAGAATCGTCCTCAAAGTCGGCTTTTTTAACCGTAAAGTTGTCATGGTACACAAAGTCATGACCAGTGTTATACGGAGGATCGATGTAAATCATTTTTATTTTACCGAGGTAGGATTCCTGGAGGAGTTTCAGTGCGTCAAGGTTGTCGCCAACGATGAGCATGTTCTTTGTATTGTCAAAATCTTTGGAAGCTTCCACGTCTGGACGAAGAATCTTATCAATCGGCGCGCCAGCCTCAATAATGGACTTTCGTTTACCAACCCAAGTAAAGTCGTACGACTCATCCTTATCTTCCAGCTTATTCAGCGCTTCACCCAACGATTCAAAGAATTCGCGACTGCTTTTCCAGTCTACGCGATTCAAGTCGACCTTTTCGACATTATCATTCATAAGATTTCCTCCACAATTAACTTATAAATATCCTTACTGCAATTATATCATAAGAGCTGTTGTTTTAATCTGTAACGCTCTTCTGCTAGCGACTGCTTCTTACCAAGCGACGGCTCCATCTTAATCTTTCGATCCAACGCCGCTATTTGTTTCATAATCCTTTCACGCTCTTTCAGAGTCTCGATGTCTTCTTTAATGGAATTCAGGGATTTTTCTTTGTTATTTTTCTTTGTTGCAGTGAGTTTATCTCCGGCAATTTGACGCACGAAGTTACTAAAAACTGTATCTATATTAAGCCCATCAATTTTAATATTCTGGAGCTTCTCATCATTCCACTCCGTGTAAAAGTAAGTATCCACCTTAACAGCGTTCTCATTTTTTTGACTTTGCTCTTTGTAGCAAATGGCGGCTTTTTTAATTGAACCCTTTTCTATAATGAAAAGAATCGGATATGGAATTACTGAATCAATAGTTCTCAAAACTTTTTCTGGAATTTCACCATTTTTAAGCACTATACGAAAAACTTCGATTTCTGCCCACTTTTTTACTGGGAGGTTAATTGTGTTGGGCGCAAGTTTATATTCCCAAATTATTCGAGCAATTTCGCTCTGAAAAAGATTTTTTGTGGCAGCGTCAATATTCTTATAAAAGTATTCTTTGGCGACAATTTTACCGACCTTTGTGCGCTCTGGAAACGTTATCATTATTTAACCACCAGGAAATTAATTAGCTCAAAGTCATCAAGTCCGGATATTTTATTGGTTAGGGCAGTAGTGCCGCCGGCTTTGAATAAACTCGCGACATCTTTCTCGTCCTTAATCGTTACGATGCTATGAATTGCGTCAGAAAGTAGCTTCGAATATACATCCATTTTCTTACCGTTTTCAGTTTCAAGGTTGAATTTTACCACCAATTCACGACTTGGAGTGTCTTTTTCTTTACAAAGTAAACGCATTTTATCAAGAAGCGACTTCGGGTTGAGATGATCTACGAATACTTCGCCATCATCTTTAATATAAACAAGGTAAAACGGATGTAGGCGGTTCTGCTTATCAATGTTTACTCCAGAATTGATATTTTTAAGAATATAAATTACGCCAGCTGGAGCTTCATCTTTAATAGCGCCAGCAGTTGCGCTAATGCCAAATGGTATATGATCCGCGTCACCGTATTTCTTATGGAGTTCTTGTAAATCCATATGAAACTCATTAAGTCCAAGGTCCATAATTGAAACACCGCTATTCATTTCTTCGAGGTCAACCACTTCTTTCTGGAGTCGCTCAAGCTGCTCCTTCCTGTATTCAAGTTCTGGATCTGTATTTTCAAGCACATCTCCGCCAGCGCCAGTGATAGAAATAAGTTTTGTGCGATTTTCCACGCGTGCTTTAAGGTTTATGTATTCGTCAAGGTCGACATTTGGCCAAAAGTTCACCAACTGAATCTGTTTATTATCCGACCCGATTCGATCAACACGACCAAAACGCTGAATAATACGAACTGGGTTCCAGTGGATGTCGTAGTTAATTAAATAGTCGCAATCCTGCAAGTTTTGACCTTCTGAAATACAGTCAGTGGCAATGAGGATGTCAATATCCTTATCAGCGAGAGCAGCCCCAAACGCGTCTCGATTCTTCGACTTCGGACTAAAGCAGGTTAGGATGCTATTAAAATCTTTTGCCACTCCCGCACAATTGGTTTCTGGATTCCTACTGCCAGTAATAACCCCAGTATTTAAGCCAAACTTATCTTTAATGGCGCCTGATATTTCACCATATAAATAATCCGCTGTATCAGCAAACGCCGTAAAGATAACAATTTTCTTATTATCGCCGTTAATCGGATTTTCAAGCTTTTCTTTAATAACTTTTTCAAGTTCACGCAGCTTAAGGTCGTGGTCTGGAGTAATGAGACGTATTTTTTCGATAAGTTCGGACAATACTTCGTGATCATCAGAGAGTTTTTGGTGCCAAGAAATGCGATCCATATCACCAAGTTCAATCCTCAGGTCTTTACCAACTGTATAATCCGAGTCATTGTCATCCTCGTCAATCTCGTTAATTTGCTCCATGACATTACCGAAGTTGAATTTTGTCGTACGACCTTGCTCGAATCGGTCTATATTATCCATCGTGTCAGCTATGAGATTATCAAGACGCTCAACCGTTTCACGGAACGCATATACTGAGCTCTCCGCACGCTTCAATAGGTTAGTTATCATAAGAATGTTTCGGCCAGCTTCACGGTTCTCCCACGACTTACCTTGAGATGAATTCAAGTCAACGTATTTTGCTAATTTTGATTTATGCACAAATTTGAGCGGAGTATAAATCTGGAGATTCAGTTTATCGATATATTCAAACAGCGTGTTAAAGTCTACGTCCTCGAGGTCGGTTAGGTTAGGGCGATAACTCTTTGGTGCGAGTCTTTCAGGGAATTTACCGAGGTTTGTTTCATTATAATATTTTTCGATATGTTTTCTGGAGCGAGCAATCGTAACACTATCAAGCAGGTCAAAGAAGTCAAAGCTAAGCATCTCCAGAAGCTTCTCGGTCGTACGATTCTCTGGATCAAGCTCAGACCAAGATTTGAAGGCGTTATTTGCATCGCGGAATATTTTCTCGAGTGAACTCCCGACTTTAAGCTTGCCAGAAAGTTCATATTCATTACCGCCGCTCGCAATCATAAGTTGGTTCTTAAGGTCGGTAAAATCTATATTCACCGGAGTAGCGGACAACATCAAAACCTTCGTGTTCACTCCAGCCTTAATAATTTTTCGAATAAGTTTACGGTAGCGATTCTCGTAATTTTCATCACTTTTACGAGTACTATGTTCACCATTACGGAAGTTGTGCGACTCGTCAATCACCACCAAATCATAATTGCCCCAATTGACAAGACTTAGGTCAATTCCATTAGAGGTGCCGCGCTCACGACCAAGATCCGTATGATAAAGAACATCGTAATTCAAGCGATCATCAGCCAAGGGATTATTCTTATAATTACCCTTAAAAGTATTCCAGTTATCACTCAAACGCTTCGGACAAAGAACAAGAACTCGCTGGTTTCTGAATTCAAAATATTTAATAACACCTAGCGCAGAGAACGTTTTACCAAGACCCACGGAATCGGCAAGTATACATCCACCGTAACGATTAAGTTTTGTAATGCATCCAACTACGGCGTCCCTCTGGAAATTGTAAAGCATATTCCAAACCTTAGATTGCTTGAAGCCAACAGCTTCATTGGGAAGCGAGGCGTCATCGATATCTTCAAGGAACTCGCTAAAAATATTATAAAGAGCAATAAAATATATAAACTCTGGCGAATTTTCTTTGTAAGCTGCTGTAATATTTTCAAGCACAGCATCAGTTACATCAGCCAGGCGATCTTCATCATTCCACACTTCATTGAAAGTGTTAATGTATTGTTGTGCCAGTGGAGCATGAACTTTGATTATCGTAGAATATGCGTTATTGCCTCGATCTTCACCCAGTTCGGCAGTAGTAAAGTTCGCAAACGGACTATAAGTAGCATCTCCCTCAGGACTTTCTATATTCATAAATGGAGACATCATTTCATTAGAAATATTTGAGCGAAAATGTGCTTTCTTACGAATCCAATCTGCACATTCCTTCGCTATTGCTTGTTGATTAAGTTCGTTTCGAAGCCGAACTTCAAAGTTGGTGCCATAAAGAGAGCGCTCACGATTGAGTCTTGGGATATAAAACTCGCGAGCTTCTTTTGGAGCTTTTTCTTTTGTAAATGTTTCTCCCGTAAAAAGAAAATGAAATTCATCGACAGAGTTTAATTCTTTCTTTAAGGCTTCAAATGCATAAATAGAGAAAGAAGCTGCTGCTATAGAAACCTTACTACCTTTTTTAATTGTCGTTTTTAAATCATCAATTACTTTTCTATTGACGTTGTCTAAAAATTCTGGCGCCTTTGGTGTATCTGAAGGCTCTTTGTTAAATAGACCCATTTGAGTTTTTCTCCACGGTTAAATTACAAGCTATCCTTATCTTAATTATACTATAAAACGACCGTTAAAAACTGAGCTAATGATATAATCTTAACAAGGTTAGGAGGGTGTTATGATGAGACAATCGATAGAGCAGAGAATTGATAAAGTGCGCGGGTCAATGCTGGGCGGAGCAATTGGCGATGCGCTCGGCTATCAAATAGAGTTTGAGCGCGACATAGTGCCGAGGTCAACGACTCGATTTACGGATGGAATTGGTATAATTTCGGACGATACGCAGATGACGCTATTTACAGCTTGCGGACTTTTATGGCGATCTACGCGACTTCAAACGCGTGGCATAGCGCCGCTTCCGTCGAGGGCGATATATTTGGCATATTTGGATTGGCTTGATACGCAACAAAAAGCTGGACAGGTCGAGCACACGCCAGTAGCTTGGATAAAAAATATTCCAGAGTTAAACGCCGTGCGAAGTCCAGGAATGACGTGCCTTGATTCACTTTCCTCGGGAGAGATGGGAACATTAGAAAGCGGTCTCAATGGCAGTAAAGGTTGCGGCGGGGTTATGCGAATTGCGCCAATTGCCCTGTATTGCAAAGAAGACGTTGTCGGTGAAATTTCCGCCAAATCTTGCGCGCTGACTCACGGACATCCTCTGGCAATTCTTTCTGCGTATGCGCTGGGATATATAATTTATTACGCACTGGACGGAAAATCGATAGAAGAAGCTGTGCAAATCGCAATTCAGAAAATGAACGACTGGACTACCGAGAAAGTTTATGGAGATCAAGATCCTTTTGAGATTGGTTGTGATAGCGAAAAAGCCGAGCTAACTAAACTATTTAACAACGCCGTTCGCCTAGCCAAATCTGACGTTGAAGATCAAGAAGCTCTTTATCAACTCGGAGAGGGTTGGGTCGCCGAAGAGTCGGTTGCGATTGCTATTTATTGCTCGATCAAGTACCAAGATGATTTCGAGGAGGCGATCATCGTGGCGGCAAATCACGACGGAGATTCGGACTCAACGGCGGCAATAACTGGAAATATCGTTGGGGCGAGGGTCGGCTATAAAAACATACCGGATTATTACAAAGATAATATTGAACTCAAGGACGTAATATTGGAGCTCGCGGACGATATGGCAAAAAATATGCCACTCAAAAAGATTGACGACAAGCACCTTGAACCGACGGATGAATGGCTGAATAAATATTTATACTTGGAAAAGAAAGATTAGAGTCCGGGACGTCTTATCGATCGGCGAAGTAAGCATAAAAATTAGTAAAATCTGATATGGTACTAGCATTTTCACTTCACCCATGCTATAATTAGTCAAGACGTTTTATAAAATCTAACGAGTAAAGAGATGGCAAAGAAGAATACGAAACGAAAGCTGATTGGTTTGGTGAGTAACTTGAGCAACCACCGAACTTACTATACTACTGTTAACACCCAGAACCGCACTACAAAAGGTCAGGGCAAATTGACACTACGTAAGTACGACCCAATTGCAAAGCAACACGCTACTTACACTGAGACTAAGAAAAACCTTGGTCGTAACGAAGTTAAAGCTCGTAAAAGCTAATTTAACAGGATTATACAGAAACTCCCTCACGTTCAGAGGGAGTTTTTATTTGGCAAGAATGTCTGACTATTTCCTCAATCGAGATTTCATATCACGAATGGTATTCATGTAGTAAAGAAAGGCGTCGTATGGCGAATCATACGGGCTAAAATAAGCGTGGACATCACCGTCGGTAAAATTCTTCGTTCCCATGTAATAGACGTGGTCTGAAGTTTGCAATTTTCGCCAATCGCTAATTAAACCTTCGTCCTTACTATTCAAGACCTCATCTTCAAGCTCATAAACATATCGCAAAGCTTCTTTCTGCAAACTATTTCCATTCCAAGCCGTCAAATCTCGCTCGGCGTCCGCCCACGTTACAGGCGACGGCATACTTATTTCACCAGCAGGCGCATTCGCGTCCAGCGCTTCGCTAACGGTATAGAAAGTATTGCCATCAGCACTCAGCCATTTATCAACAAAGTCCTCAAAGAAGCCGAAAATCCCAGATTCCGCCCATTGATGTTCGCCGAAAGTTTCATAATCCATAAATAAGTTAAGCAGTGGCGCGTAACGGACAGAATCTTCCACCCACGTATTAAACTTGTCCGCAGTCAACGGCCATTCATTCCATTTTCGATCGCTAAACCTAAACGCCAAATCATCGCTCAATCGATAATTCTTAAGTAGTAATCCAATTTTCTTCGTGCCTCTCGGGCGATATACATAATTCGGACTGCGCCAATTCAGAATCGGATCCCAACCTTCAGCCAACACGCCCTTAAAGCCGTCCTGTTCAGCCCACTTCGCCAAATCATCGCTATACGCCAATTCCGTATTTGCCAAAACTCGCGTTTCCGCACCAAAAATCTCGCGAATCTTCCAGCGGTGAAGCTCAACTTGACGCTCGAACTCCTTGCGCGAATAGAAAAACGCCAGACTGTGATGATACGGACTTGATAATATTTCTACTTGACCAGTTTTTACTAAGCGCCTAAAGCTCTCCAAAACTTCAGGATTAAACCTTTCGGCTTGTTCTAAAAACGTTCCGCTAAAACTCAGTGAAATCTTAAAATCAGGATATTTTTTCAATAATTTTTCAAACAAAGCATTCATCGGCAAATACGACTTTTCTGCAACTTTTTGGAATATTTTTTGATTGTCCTGATCTGGATTTTGACCGCCAGAGAAATAATTATGCTTCCAAGCCACGTCAAATATACTATACTCGCGTATTCGCCACGGTTGGTGTACGTGTAGATATAAAACTATTCCTTTATTTTTATTCATACCAGCGCTCCTTTATACAGTTTCAGACATTTTCTAGCGGCGTCCTGCCAGGAAATTCTCGCGTATTCATTCTTAACGTTTTTCTTCAAAGACTTCTGTAAGGCAGGTGATTCAGCGATATTAACAATTTCATCCGCCAATTTATTCACATCCCAATAATCAAACCGCATAATATTATTCAGAACCTCGCCGACGCCGGATTGACGACTAATAAGTAACGCCGTGTCATGATGCGCCGCCTCCAAGGCAGTCAAGCCAAATGGCTCAGAAACCGAACTCATCACAAAAACATCAATCAAACAGTAAATATCTCGCCACTGTTTTCCGCGCACAAATCCCGTAAAAATCATCCTATCGCTAATTCCTAAATCTGCCGCCAGCTCAATCAGCTCATCTCTTTGCTCGCCATTTCCAGATAAAACAAAAACAATCTTCTCATATTTTTCAAGCGCCTTCGCTGCAGCTCGCACAAAATACGTCAAACCCTTCTGAACTGTGAGTCGCGTCAACGCGCCGACAACCGTATAACCATCCTTTTTCAACTCCTCCAAATATCTGTAAGTACTGGCGTCATACTCATGCGGCGGCAAATCAGCCAAATCAATCGCGTTATAGACCACCTCAATTTTCTCTGGCGGAATGTGATAATTCTTAACAATTATTTCCTTCGTGATTTCACTAACGGCGATTATCCGATCAGCCATCAATAAGCCTTGTTGCTCAATTTCGTGAACCAGAGGATTTCCTGACTGCTCGCCAGAACGGTCAAACTCCGTCGCGTGAACATGCACAATTAGTGGCGCGCCCGTCATTTCCTTAGCAATTATTCCAGCTTCCATCGTCAACCAATCATGCGCGTGAATCGCGTCGGGCTGATGATTTTTCACAAACTTCCGAACGTATTTACCGTAACGCCTCTGTACGGCACGCATCGGCGAAAGACCATATTCGTCCTTAGCGTTTTCACGATCTTCCTCCGAACCGTTATTATATGCACCCAAATCGTGATAATTCGGCGGTAAAGGAGTAGCTGAATAGATGTTCATATAATCAATTCCAGGATGCTCGGCGGTGTAGGGGATGATAAAGTCGATATCAACGCCTTCTGAGGCAAGCGCCTTCGACATCTGATAACAAGCAACGCCAAGTCCGCCACTATTGTGCGGAGGAAGTTCCCACCCAAGCATTAAAATTTTCATCTCTGAGTTAATTGTAGAACTACGCTTATGTTTTTTCAAGGGATTTTGGGATCTTTTTCACGAGTTTTTATTTTTCACAATTTTAACATTTGCGACAAAGCTAATTCGTGATAAAATAGTTGCTATAGGAGTGTAGCTCAGGTGGCTAGAGCACTGGTCTCCAAAACCAGGTGTCGGGGGTTCGAGTCCCTCCACTCCTGCCAAGATTCTCGCTTGAAAGGGAATCTTTTTTATTAGTCAAAAATCTGCTATAATTTCTCAATATGAAACCTTTATCACCTTCACTTCCGCATATTATCGCCATGGTTGGTGCGCCAGGTTCAGGGAAGACGCATTTCGCTGTAGAATTTGCGAAGATTTTCAATTCTCCAGTGGTAAGTTCTCGACAATTTGAAGTTTTTACGGACAATACAAAAACCATTTCTGACGCAACATTGTCGCTTTTGGAAGAGTTTTTGAAGACTAAGCAAACTGTCATTTTGGACGGATCAACAGATCAGCGCACGAATCGTATGCGTATCAATCGCCTTGCCAGGGAATATGGATATAAAGTCCTATTTGTTTGGGTGCAAACCGATCCCGCCACAGCCAAGCACCGCTGGATAAAGGCTTATGGCGGAAATGATGAATCTTTCGAGCGACGATTGAAGCAATTCTCAGCGCCGCACAGCAGTGAGTCTTACATCGTGATCAGTGGTCGGCACACCTTAAGCAGTCAGGCTCGCACTGTTCTTAAGCAAATTGGTGCCAGTCGCCCAGAAGCTCCACGCCGCCCAATTGCTGGAAATCGCATTAACATAGGTTAATTATGACAATTATTACCGACGAAGAATTCGGAGAAATTGTCGTTAAAAAACGTAGCTTAGCGAAGACTGTTAGTTTGAAAATTGCGCCAGACGGACGGATACAAATTACAATGCCGCCATATGCGCCGCTGTTGGCCGCAAAGGCATTGATTAAAACCTCTCGAAAGCAAATCCGCGAATTAGTTTCTCAATACCGAGAAAAACTTTCTTACACGAAAAATCAGCAAATTGGCAAAAGTCATCATTTATTGATACAAACGACCGCGAAACATTCGAGCGTAAAAATCGTCGGGACGCAGATATTGGCAGAAATCAATGAGGCGGAATCTGTCGAATCGGCCACAAACCAACAACTTATCCGCAGCAAAATTCTGGCAGCTCTCAGAAAAGAAGCCAAGTCATATTTACCAAGGCGACTGTCGTTTTTAGCGGAAGAACACGGCTTTTCTTTTGCTCGGAGTAAAATCACACACTCATCAAGTCGCTGGGGAAGCTGCTCTTCATCTGGAACGATTAGCTTGAATATCGGGATGATGAACTTGCCGTTTGAGCTAATTGATTACGTAATTATCCACGAATTGTGCCACACCAGGCATATGAATCACTCGACGAAATTCTGGGACGAAGTTGCCAAATTTGACCCGCATTATAAAATCCACCGAAATGAATTGAAAAAATATTCACCATACATATAGAAACGCATATGCTTATGTTATACTTTAGCTATGTGGGCGCTAATTTTTCTATTGATCACTCTGAGTGTTGTTTTAGGTGTTATAGCTATTGTTTTACATAAAATATTGTCGGAAATTAGCGATAAGGACGATTGTAAAAACAACAAAAAAAGCCTTAGCGAACATCAAAGAATGATCACGCTTATCAATAATATCACCGACGCGATTCTCAGTACGGACGAACACGGAATTATCAATACATACAATTCGGCGGCGCTTAATTTGATTGACACGAACAGCGGAATTAACGGTGAACATATCAGCCAAGTACTGAACCTTGAGACGACAGATAAAAAGCCGATTGACATTTTTAAGGAGCTCACCAAATCTTCTGCGATTCGCCAGCGCGACGACATTCTGATGAAAATCGAAGATGGCGATTATATTCGCCTGGAAGTTACGCTTGCGCCAGTTCAGGGCGGCGACAAGATGACGCCGGACGGATATGTACTTATTTTGCGCGACATCACGAAAACGAAGAGTCTCGAGGAGGAGCGCGATGAATTTATTAGCGTAGTTAGTCACGAATTACGCACGCCAATTGCTATTGCTGAAGGTTCGCTGAGTAACGCCAAATTGCTGGTCGAGCGTAAAATGACTAGCAAAATTCCCGAAGCCATTGACGAATCTCATAAGCAAATTTTATTCTTAGCGCGAATGATTAACGACCTCAGTACGTTATCACGCGCAGAGCGAGGAGTAGCCGATGAAACGGAAATAATTGACGTGACGGAGCTGGCGGCTCAGATAAACTCTGAATATTCACCTCAGGCGAGCGAAAAAGGCCTGGCTTTCAATTTGGATATCGGCGGGCGGCTTGGCGTAGTTAAAGTTTCTCGTTTATATCTGGAGGAAATTCTCCAAAACTTCATTACAAACGCCATTCGATATACACAAAAAGGCTCCATAACTTTATCAATCAAGAAAAATAAATCTGGCGAAATCACCTTCAAGGTTATTGATACGGGAATTGGCATTAGCAAAGCCGACATAGCAAAAATTTTCGACAAGTTTTACCGCGCAGAAGATTATAGAACCCGCGAGACGAAAGGCACGGGATTAGGTCTATACGTTTCCGCTAAGTTGGCGAAGAAATTGGGCTGCAAAATTGAGGTAGAAAGCCGATTAAATCACGGCTCGACGTTCGGATTCAAGCTGAAAGAGTTCAAAAATAATGACAAATAATATTCGGTCAACTTGTTTTTTTGACTCGGATGAATTACAATGACTATTGACAGTCTGTGAAAAACAGACTTTTTAAATTGGGAGAAAATATGGCACAGAAAGGCAAGGCAAGCAGCAAAACTACGGTTCGTCGCATTAAAGCTACTGACGACGCGCCAAAAAAAGAAAAAACTGTAGCGGAAAAAATCGATAAACCAGCAAAAATCACCACAAAAGCACCTAAAAAATCTGGCGAAAAAGGCGGATTGATTGGATATTTCAAGGGCGCTTGGGAAGAGTTGAAGCTAGTTCGCTGGCCAACCCGCTCAGCAACTTGGGCAATGACAGCGGCGGTGCTTATCTTCACCTTTGTGTTTGTCGTTCTGATTTTATTACTTGACGCCGCATTCAACTGGGGCTTTAACCAAATTTTGAAATAGAGGAGAGATTATGAGTTCAAAACGATATGACGACAGTAAGCAATGGTATGCAATCCATACCTATTCTGGCTACGAAGAAAAAGTCGCTGAATCAATTCGCCAACGAATCAACGGCGTTGATATGGCTGATAAGATTTTTGACGTTATCGTACCAAAGGAAAAGCAAATTCAAATTCGCAACGGTAAGCGTAAAATTGTTGAAGCTAAAATTTTCCAGGGTTATGTCTTGGTTGAGATGAAATTGACCGACGAAACTTGGTACATCATCCGCAACACGCCGGGCGTTACAGGATTTGTGGGTGCCGACACTACGCCAACTCCAGTTTCTGAAAAAGAAATTGCGAAGATTAAGAAGCGAATGGGCGTTGAAGAGCCAAAGCATCAGATTGACTTCTCAGAAGGCGAAGTTGTTTCAATTATCGACGGTCCGTTCAAGGGCTTTGATGGCGCCGTGAGCGAAATTGACGCATCTAAGGGCACTTTGAAGGTTATGGTCAGCATGTTTGGTCGTGACACTCCAGTCGAGTTGGACGCCCTGCAGGTCAAAAAAGTTTAGCTTGCAATTTTAAGCATTTTTCGATATAATATTCGAGTTACGCACTACAAACTATAAGGAAGAACTATGGCAAAGAAAATTATTGGTAATTTGAAATTACGTATTCCAGCCGGTCGAGCAACAGCAGGTCCTCCAGTGGGATCAACGCTTGGTCAGTGGGGACTAAACATGATGGACTTTATTAATCCATTCAATGACGCTACAAAAGACATGATGGGTAAGGACGTAATTGTTCACATTCAAGTTTACGAAGACCGAACATTTACCTGGAACTCACTTGGTCAGCCAGTTGACGATATGATTCGTGAGAAAGCTGGCATCCAAAAGGGCAGCGGCAAGCCACACTCAGACAAGGTTGGTAAGATTACTCGCGCACAATTGCAAGAAATCGCTGAGGCGAAAAAAGATCAATTGAACGCAATCGACATCGAAGGAGCAATGAAAGTTATCGCCGGATCAGCACGCTCAATGGGCGTTGAAGTCGTCGACTAATCTACAGAACTTTTAGCAAATAGCCCCGGACTTATCGGGGTTATTTTATGGTAAAATAAATGATTGTGAAGAATATTTTAGATGATAGTGTAATATCCGCGCTCCAGAACGAGCAATTGATAATTGCCAAAACTGACACGATTTACGGAATATTAGCCGCTGCCAATTCAGAAAAAGCCGTCGAGAAATTATACGAAGTTAAGCGGCGCCCTTTGAATAATCCGGTCATTATTTTGGTTGCAAATATTGACGACATCCCTAATCTCACGCCGTCGATCAAACACAAATATCAAGAAATCTCCAAAAATAGACCAACAACAATCGTCACCAAAGTGAGTCCTAATTTTCTGCCACACCTTCCGAGGAACGGCGGAACATTGGCATTCAGAGTCGTGCCAGAATCTCCATTAGCAGAGTTAATTCGAACCGTCGGTCTTTTGGTCGCGCCCAGTGCAAATCCATCAGGAGAAGAACCGGCAAAGAACGTCACCGAAGCGATAAATTACTTCCACGAATTAGTGCCGATTTATGTCGATTCTGGAGAAGTCGCCGACGCTCAACCGTCGCAAATTATCCGAATCAACGAGGGCGGGGAAATCGAGTTTTTAAGAAGATAATTCTCGGAAAATTGCCAAAAATTGCCAAATAAAAAAGACTTCCTCTGAATTACGGGGAAGTCTTTTTGTGTGAGTTACTTCACAAACGGATGCGCAATTTCCAAATCTGGGCGCTTTTCCGCAATTCTCAGTAGCTCGTTATACTTAGCAATTCGCTCTGAACGCGACATCGAGCCAGTCTTAATTTGACCAGTACCCAGACCAACCGCCAAGTGAGAAATCGTTACGTCCTCCGTCTCGCCAGATCGGTGACTCATCACCGTATTCCAGCCGGCATTCTTCGCCATCAAAACAGCTTGAATTGTCTCAGTCAATGTGCCAATTTGGTTCGGCTTGATTAAGATCGCATTGCCAGCCTTTTCTTCGATTCCGCGCTTCAATCGCTCGACATTCGTCACCAAAAGATCGTCGCCAACCAATTGCGCAAAATTGCCCAAATCAGCCGTCATTTTCTCCCAATCTTCCCAAGCTTCTTCGTTCAATCCATCTTCAATCGAGAGAACAGGGACGCGCTCCAACAGAGCTTTATACGTGCGAATCATTTCGTCAGCCGACAGAATTCGGTGCTCAGTCGCCAAGTTATACTTGCCGTCCTTGTAAAGTTCGCTCGCCGCAACGTCCAGCGCAAAACCAAAGTCCACGCCTAATTTATAGCCAGCCTGCTCGATGGCGCGAGATAGCAACAAAATAGGCTCCATATTACCATTCCTGACATTAGGAGCGTAACCGCCTTCATCGCCAACCGTCGTAGGATAGCCTTCATCTTTCAAGATTTTTGCCAACGCGTGAAAAACTTCCGCACTCATTCGAACTGCGTCCGCAAAAGTTGCCGCGCTAGTTGGAATAATCATATATTCCTGAAAATCAGTCGCGCCCAACGCGTGCTGACCACCGTTCATCACGTTAATCATCGGCATCGGCAGGCACATTGCAGGATTTCCAGCCAAGCTATTGACGTATTGATACAGCTCCACGCCACGCGACTTAGCAGCAGCTTTCGCCACAGCCAGCGACACAGCCAAAATCGCATTTGCACCCAAACGCGCCTTATTTGGCGTACCGTCCAGACTCTTCATTTTTTCATCAATTGCGGCCTGATCGAACGGATTAGAACCCTTCAAAGCCTGCGCAATCTCACCATTGACATTTTCGACCGCACGAAGCACGCCTTTACCGCCAAACGCCAGCTCGCCGTCCCGAAGCTCAACAGCCTCAAAAGAGCCAGTGCTTGCGCCAGACGGAACAGCCGCACGCCCAAACGAACCGTCACTCAAAGTCACGTCCGCCTCAACCGTCGGATTTCCACGCGAATCTAAAATTTGCCTTGCTTGTATGTTTGTAATTGTTATATCCATAATTACTATTTTATCAAACATTTGCCTCAATCTCTGAAAATATGGTATAATTTCACCATTATCAATCAATGTTGGGAGGCTGATTTGTTAAGATGACAAATTGCCGTTCGCACCACAGAAAGGATTTTTTATGGCAAAGAAAGCCGAGTTGCTAGAAAAAGCAGCAGAACTAAAATTAGAAGTCAGCGAGAAAAACACAATCGCTGAAATCGAAGCAGCGATTGCAGAAGCTACAGACGCAAGCAAACCTCAAGACAACAAAGACAAAGACGTTGTTGCTGAGCGCGAAGCTACTGTCGCTAAGTCTGGCAAACGCAGCCAAAAAGCTCTTGACGAAGCCGCTGAGAAAGCAGAGAAGGAAGCTCGCAAGGAAGCTGGCGACACTACTCCACAATCAGACGACGCTGAAGCTCACGTAAAGAAAGGTCCAAAGCCAGTTACTCGTCCACGCTTGGAGCGCCGCGGTAAGAAATATCAAGACGCTGCAAAAAACGTTGAAAAGAACAAATTGTACAGCTTAGACGAAGCTTTGAAATTGGCTACTGAAACCAGCCCAGTCAAGTTCGACGCTAGCGTTGAAATCCACATCCGCTTGGGCGTTGACCCACGCCAAGCCGACCAAAACATTCGCTCAACCGTAGCATTGCCACACGGTACGGGTAAGGACGTTCGAGTTGCTGTTTTCGCACCAGAATCAGAACACGCTGCCGCTAAAAAAGCTGGCGCTGACATCATCGGGGATGAAGAATTCCTAAGCCAATTAGACAAGGAAGAATTGAACTTCGACATTTTGGTCGCAACTCCACAGTACATGCCAAAGCTTGGTAAATACGCACGTTTGCTTGGTCCACGTGGTTTGATGCCAAATCCAAAGTCTGGCACCGTTGCTACTGACGTCGCTAAAGCCGTTTCTGAAGCAAAAGCCGGAAAAGTTGAATACCGCGTTGATAAGCAAGCCATCGTTCACTTGTCAATCGGCAAAGTATCATTCGGCGCTGAAAAATTGTCAGAAAACGCACGCGCATTCTTGACCAGCCTGAACTCCCAAAAGCCATCCAGCTTAAAGGGTGTTTACGTTAAGAGCGTTGCAATTGCCACAACTATGGGCCCTGGCATTAAAGTAGAGAACTCTCTGTAATATTTATATTTCAGGCAATTAAATCCCGTCGATTTTGGCGGGATTTTTGTGTTACTATTGCATTTTTCATTTTTTATGATAAAATAGTAAAGTCCACGCAGCTGATGTTCAGATTTCCTGATTTCCAGCATGGCTGGATAAGGACCTTAACATCTTCTGTACCTGACTCAACAAAGAAAGGATGGTGCGAAAATGCACCACCGTAACAGGACTCCGCTGGGGGTCTCAATCGTGGCGACCCTCGTCGCGATTCTTGCTATGTCCCTCTTCGGGGGTGTGGTCGCTCCGTCTTACGCGGATGGCCACCCCATGACTGCTGAAATCACCAAGGTCACCTCTGCCGGTACTCACGTCACCTCGACGGTGTCTGTGAACGGCACGTGGGCGGCAGACAAACTTGAGATTGGTCAGACGTTCACCGTCTATGCCAACGTCGACCTCAAGTGGGCTTCCGAGTTCCCCTTCACGCTCGACAGCGGCGAGAAGATCGGTGACTGCAAGGTTGCCGACAGCAAGCTCACCTGTACTGTCACCACTGTACCCGACTCCATGACCGATAAGGCTAATGTCTCCGGTCACTGGTGGTCGGCAGCCCGAATTCAGGAAAGTGCGGTCGGTAAGACCACCGCAGAGTTTATCCTGGAGGGCAAGACGTCGACAGTCACGTTCGGTGATAGCAACGGTGATGGTACATGCGATAGGGACTGCGGTCCTGTGCATTACCCCTACGCAAGTATCGACAACTTCAAGGCGGGATGGGTCAATCCTGACAACACCGTCTCTTGGATGATCAGCTGGGTCACCACGCCTGGCACTGAGTACACAATTCACGACGAGAGCACCCGTCTCTCGAATGTTGTCTCGTGCTCTACGGATGAGACGTGGAACCCGAAGACCGTTATCAAGGTCACGGCTACTCAGGTTAACAACGAGACCATCAAGATGATGGCTCCCGAGGGATCGAAGGTCTGTGTGACCTACACCCCCGATCCGGTGAACCCTGATGGCGCAAAGGCGGTCACGAATGTGGCTACCGTCAATGGCGTCCGCTATGAGAAGACGGTCGAGATCAAGGCTAATGGAGGGACCGACGGAGACGGCACGACGCCTGCTCCTCAGCCTACACCCACTCCCTCTGTGACCCCGACCCCGGCACCGAGTCCGAGCCCGTCGGCACCCGCGCCGACCCCGTCGACGAGCCCCACACCGGCTCCGACACCAACCCCGTCGGCACCCACGCCGGAACCGACACCGACTCCGAGCCCATCGACGACTCCTGAACCGAGTCCGTCGGCACCAAGCCCGGCGCCGAGCACGACCCCGTCGGTGACTCCGACTCCGAGTCCGAGCACAACGCCTACTCGTAGGCCTGTACCGCTCCCCACTCCCGTTATTGAACGGTATAAGGAGCCTACGCCCTCGGCTATCCCCACACCAGCACCCCAGCACAAGAAGCTGGCGGTCACTGGTGCTACCGGGAGCGCGATCGCCGGCGCGGTCGCGCTAGCGGCCCTCGGGGGTCTCGCTCTTTGGGCGCGTCGCCGCCAGGCAGCGCGCTCGAAGGACTAGTCCTTCTCGTCGAGGGGTGTTAGTTTAATCGACTAGCACCCCTCGACAGAACATACAGATACAGAAAAAGTTAGGAGGTTCTACACCCGCTCTACGGAGCGGGTTTTCTCTTTGATTAGACATAGAAGCCTATTGATTTTATTACGTTATTATTGTAAAATAATAAATATGTCAGAATTAAGTAACGAGAGTCTACTAGAAGGCGCCGAATGCGCGAAACTAGCCCCTGAAGAAGCTGATCGCTTGTTTTTCCAAATAGACCCAAATGTTCCAGACCAAGATTTAAGAGGCGTCAGAAAGACAGAAGCTGCGGAAGCCGCCATAACTATGTGCCGAAGTTGCCCAACCTTAAAGCAGTGCTTAGAATATGCACTCCACCATCCAGAATCTGCCGAATATGGCGTGTGGGGAGGAACAACTGTCGCACAGCGCAGAAGAATATTACGATTAGGCGAAAATGCAATAAATAAGGCTATTAAATCGGCTGGAAAATAATCACCATAGCTCTTGTCTTTCGTTGTCATTTCTGCTACAATGGTCTGGAACATTACCAAAGACAGTGGCGACTTGACGTAAAACAAGTATAAAAATGCCACCGAGGGATGAAACTAACAGTTTTATTTGACGTCTTTGGTAGTGCGAGAATCAAAGACGTTTTTTGATTCTCCATTACCGCACGTTAACAAATTGGCACATAACAAATTAACTCAATCAAAGAAAGGATTTTTATGGCAATTTCACGCGATAAAAAACAAACTTTGGTTGCTGAACTGACAGAGCTATTAAAAGACGCTAAGGGTACGGCTTTTGCCCGATATCAAACCCTTACCGTTGCCGACCTACAAGAACTACGCAAGGCAGCTCGCGAAGCGGGCGTTACCATCAAGGTTGTTAAAAACCGACTGGTACGCGTAGCTCTTCAGGAAATCGACACTTACAAAGAAACCGACACCAGCTTATTGGTTGGTCAGTTGGTTTACGCCGTAAGTAGCGAAGATGAAGTTATGCCAGCAAAGGTATTGGATACGTTTGCAAAAACACATCCAGCATTACAACTTGCAGGTGGCTTCTCAGGCGAAGGCTTGGCAATTAGCGAGGCTGACGTTAAAGCATTGGCAGGTCTACCAAGCAAAGACCAGCTCGTTGCTCAAGTGGTATCACAATTGCTATCACCAGTACACGACACGGTCAACGCGCTTGGCGGCAATTTGCACGGACTTTTGGACGGCATCGAAGCCAAAGCTACTGCTTAAGTTTAGCAATCAACACTAGTAACGTTGCAATCATCGCAACAATATAATAATAAAGGAGAATATCAATGGCTGATATTAAGAAATTGGCTGAAGAACTTGTAAAATTGACAGTTCTAGAAGTTAACGAATTGAAAAATCATCTTAAAGAAGAATATGGCATCGAGCCAGCTGCTGCAGCTGTCGCTGTTGCTGGTCCAGCTGCTGGTGGTGACGCCGCTGCTGCTGACGAAAAAACTGAGTTCACAGTTACTTTGAAAGACGCTGGTTCTCAGAAGGTTGCAGTCATCAAGGCTGTTAAGGAAATCACTGGTCTAGGTCTAGGTGAAGCAAAAGCTATCGTTGACGGCGCTCCAGCACCAGTCAAGGAAAAAGTTTCTAAAGACGAAGCTGAAGCTGCAAAGAAAACTTTGGAAGACGCTGGCGCTACTGTCGAGCTTTCATAATTTGTTATACAACGCCAATTTGTTTCGTTTAATCACCGTCCGCTCTGGGCGGTGATTTTTATGTCGCCAATCTTAATATCACGAACCGCACGTCAATTTCAAGAGTAAAATTTGCAACACTTTTTCGTCCATATCTTATAGCGCTGTGGAAAATCAGAGAAAATCAAATGACACGACTTGATATAAATGTGAGGATATGCTATATATTAGTTAAGTATTATAAAAAATAGACAAAGGAATTGCGAGAACCATGTCTGAATTACCAGAAAAGCAAATTAAGCGTCTGAGGACACTTATTCAAGAGGCGGAGACCAATTTAGCTGCCGCAAAAGAATTATTGATTAGTATTATTGGCGATGATGGTCAAGTTGTTACGCCAAAAACTTCGTCAGATAATATAGCAGGAAAGATTATCGAAGGCGTGTTTGACGGACAAATGATGCTCAGCCCTGATGGTAAAAATTACCCAATCCCAGCTAACTACGCTTCAAAGTCGAAGCTGGTTGAAGGTGACCTGATGAAATTGACAATCGCTGAAGACGGCAGCTTTATTTATAAGCAAATCGGTCCTGTACCACGAAAGCAAGTTATCGGAACACTTGTCCAGCACGACGGAATTTACTACGTCGAGGCTTCCGGCCGCGAATATCGTATTTTGCTTGCTAGCGTAACTTACTTCCGAATTAACGTCGGCGACCAAGTCACAATCATCATCCCTGAAGACAATCCTGACGCAACTTGGGCTGCAGTCGAAGCTGCATTGTAAATATTATGCTACCGAGCGAATTTTTGCTCAGTTACGCCAGTTTTAACTCGGACAATAAGCCATTCGTCGAATGTCAAGTTGGTGATAAAATTGAGCATTATGAATTATTCGGACAAGATTTATCTCTTAGGTTTGATTTTTCTGTAAAATATTGCACAGGTTGGGTGGATTTCGAGAATCGCTGTAGTCAGATTTGCCCAGATCACGCCACGGTTGATGAAAAGTATGAAAATTGCTTAAAATGCCGCGACAAAACTGGCTTTAATCCAGCATTTTATAACGCCAGTTCGGTTTCCACCCAACAAGAAAAAATCAATCAAAATCCGCACTTTGTATATTTGGCATACTTCGCGCCGAACGTCATAAAAGTTGGAATCTCGCAAGAAGAGCGCGGAATTCGGAGATTATTAGAGCAAGGAGCGCGATTAGCCATAAAATTAGAAACGTTTTCTTCGGCATTGATCGCCAGGCAGTACGAGGCGAAAATTTCCAAGCTAGACGGAATAGTTGAAACTCTGCCAGTTTACAAAAAGCTGGAATTGATAAAACAAGCGTTTAACCGTGCTGACGGCGAAAGGGAATTGCGACAAAAATTACTTGAAATTGAGCAGAAAATTGGCGTGTCGTTTCCGAAATCCGAGCTAATTCCTTGCGAAGATTATTTTCAAACCGCTGGCGTTGATTTGTCACGTGTTGTTTTAATGAAGGATTATAGTCAATTGGTCGGACGCGTACGCGGCGCCATCGGTTCAATTGTCGTCACTGATTACGACGGTCAGCCGCTGGCTTACAATCTCAAAAAGCTTATTGGTTATCGGGCGCAAAAAGTTGACAGAGAAATTGAGCTGGATTTACCAACCGAGCAATTAACGTTATTTTAAAACCTTATTTTTACAATATATTTTTGATGAAATAGCTTGAAATTTCACTCTATTACTGATATATATATAAATCAAACTTTCACAGTAAAGGAGGCTACTAGTGAGCTTAACTACAATATTATTAAATACTTCAATAGTACTGGCGCGATACTTGCCATATGTCTTAGGAACGGTGACTCTAATTACATCAATATTCATCCTTAAGAAAGAAAAAATTAGCAAGAAGTCTAAGGCTCTGTTATTAACTTGCATAATTACTGCCATTATCACAATAATAATCGTATTTATGCGATCTCGAATACTCGGAAATCACATTTGTTAACTTCTACTGCGGCGGCAGGTTTAGTAACATCCCCGGTGATAGTCATGGTCATGTCAGAGCCACTGGCGGTCCGCTCGGCGAAAATATCGTCTATTGGAGGCTGCCTGAGAGCGAGGGTGGTCAGGTTATCG
>CAURDR010000008.1:0-15231 GCA_963523995.1 uncultured Candidatus Saccharibacteria bacterium
AAGCAAAGGCAGGGTTAAGCATGGCTCGAATTGCTGGGGTAGTTATCCCAACAGAGAAGCAGGTGCAAATTGCGCTCACCTATATTTACGGTATTGGGCCAAAGCACGCTTCGAGCATCCTTGCGGCGGCTAAAATTGAGCCGACCACTCGGGTGAAAGATCTCACCGAGGCTGAAGAAAACAAGATTCGCGAAATTATTGACAGCGAATACACCGTTGAAGGTGATCTCCAGCGCTTGGTGACAAACAATATTAAGCGCTTGAAGGATATCAACGCCTATCGCGGTCTTCGCCACAAAGCAGGACTGCCAACACGCGGACAGCGGACTCGTACGAATGCACGAACTCGCAAGGGTCGCGCCATCGCCGTGGGCGGTACACAACCAAAAGCAGCAAGTAAGACCTAAAGAAAGGACTAAGAAATGGCAGACGCAAAATCTACCAAGAAGAAGCAGCGCCGATCAGTCCCAGCTGGTCAGCTGCACATTCAGGCAACATTTAACAATACTATCGTTACTTTTTCCGACAAGAAGGGTAACGTATTAACTGCTTCATCAGCTGGTGCATGTGGTTTCCGTGGAAGTAAAAAAGGTACAGCCTATGCTTCACAGGTTGCTGCTGAAAAAGCTGCTGAAGCTGCGAAATCTCAATACGGCTTGAAGTCTGTTGACGTTTTCGTGAAGGGTGTCGGCTTGGGTCGTGACGCCGCTATTCGTGCGGTCAGCGCATTCGACATCTCAGTAGAAAGCATTAAGGACGTAACTGGCGTGCCTCACGGTGGTGTTCGTCCACGAAAGGCACGGAGGGCATAATTATGGCACGAGATAATTCACCAATTGTCAAGCAAAGCCGCCGCGAAGGTTATGCGCTTCATCCAAAAGCACATAAAATTTTGGCGAAAAAATCTGGCATTCCAGGTCAGCATGCACATGGTCGTCAGAATAAGCCAAGTCTATACGCTACACAGCTCCGTGAAAAGCAGAAGGTTCGTCGCTTGTACGGTCTAGTTGAGAAGCAGTTTGCTCGCTTGATGAAAGAAGCAACACGCGCTCAAGAAGGTTTGGCGGGCGAAAACTTGTTGAAGCTATTAGAGCGCCGTTTGGACAACGTTGTTTATCGTTCTGGATTTGCCGTATCACGCCGCGCAGCTCGTCAACTAGTTAGCCACGGACACTTTGAATTGAACGGCCGACGCGTCGATATTCCATCAATTCGCGTTAAAGCTGGCGATGTAATCACCGTTCGTCCAAAGAGCACCAAATCAGAGTACTTTACACGAATTGACGATGTAATCAACAATTCAGTCCAAGGCCCACTAAGTTGGCTAAAAGCTGATAGTAAGAAGCTGAAGATTGAAGTAACTGGTTTGCCAAAGCGCGAGGAAGCAGAAGCTGACATCAACGAGCAATTAATTGTTGAGTATTACTCACGATAAAAGAAGGGTTAGGGAAGAATTATGGCAAAAGCAATTTACAATCCAGCACTCGCGAGCGTTGATGATATTTCAGAAACCAGTGCTACTTTTCTAATCGAGCCACTTCACCCAGGCTACGGTAATACTCTTGGTAACTCATTGCGACGCGTTCTATTGTCAAGCGTTCGCGGTGGCGCGGTTGTGGCTTTCAGAATTGAAGGCGCAACTCACGAGTTTACTACTGTTGAGGGCATCAAAGAAGATGTTGTCGACATTATGTTGAACTTGAAAAACGTTCACCTACGCGTATTTACTGACGATCCAGTTGAGCTACGCATTGAGAAAACTGGCGCTGGCGAAGTAACTGCCGCTGACATTAAAACTAATGCTGACGTTGAAGTTGTTAATCCAGAGCAAGTAATTGCTACAATCGACGACCCAAACAAGCATTTGGTTATGGATTTGGTAGTTGAGGCAGGTTGCGGTTATCAGACAATTGAAGAGTCAAGCGAAAAGCGTTTGCACAGCGACATGATTGCTATTGATGCAATGTACTCACCAGTGTTGCGCGTTCGCTACAAAGTCGACTCAACTCGTGTTGGTCAGGAAACGAACTTGGACAAATTGGCAATCACTGTTGAAACTAACGGCACAATCACACCTCGTGAGGCGTTCGAGGAAGCAGCAGCGATTCTTGTCAACCAATACACAGCTTTGGCTGGCAACACGATGGTAACTGGCGCACCAGCACTTGGTGCAGCTAAGGAAGACGAAGAGTCAGAGCTAGCAATGCCAATCGAAGAGCTAAACTTAAGCGCCCGCACGACGAACGCGCTAATTAACAATGAAATCCGCACTATTCGCGATTTGGTAACTTTGACTGAGCAAGATTTGCGAGAATTGAAAGGTTTCGGTTCAAAGGCACTAGACGAAGTACGTGACAAGATGGCGGAGTTGGAGTTTTAACTATGCATAGACACGGATATCAAGGGCGCAAGTTCGGCCGCGAGCGTGATCAGCGACGAGCCCTACTCAAAGGTCTGGCTACCAGCTTGGTTGAGTACGGAAAAATCGAGACCACCTTGCCAAAGGCTAAGGAACTAAAGCGTCACATTGAAAAAATCATCACCAAGGCTAAAAAGGGCGACCTAGCTAGTCGACGTCAGGTGATTGCAGCATTAAGCACACGCGCCGCTGCTTACAAACTAGTTGATGAAATCGCACCACAGCTAAGCGGTCGAACCAGCGGACACGTTCGCGTTGAACGAACACGTTTGCGAGTCGGCGACGGCGCTCAAATGGCGATTATCGAGTTTGTTGACGATATTAAACCAATGCCAAAGGAAGGAAAATAAGATGAAGACTTATTCACAAAAACCATCTGAAGTTTCTCGCCGTTGGGTATTGTTTGACGCTAGCGAATTACCACTTGGACGTTTGGCTACAGAAATTGCCAAGCATTTGACTGGTAAATACAAGCCAACTTATACTCCTCACATTGACGGTGGCGACTACGTAGTTGTTATCAATGCTGCGCAGACAGTTGTTACTGGATACAAGGAAACTGATAAGTATTACTATCGCCACAGTGGTTTCCCAGGTGGAATTAAGGAAACGCAATTCAAAGAAATGCGTGAACGCCACCCAGAGCGAATTATTGAAGAAGCTGTTAAAGGTATGTTGCCAAAGAACAAATTGCAAGCAGAGCGCCTAAAGCGTCTACGCATTTTTGCTGGCAGCGACCACGCTCACACAGCACAAACACCAGAGAAAGTTGAGGTGAAGTAATATGGCTGCTGATACTTATTTCTACGGCTTAGGTCGACGCAAAAGTGCTTCAGCAAGCGTTCGATTGCTTCCTGGGAAAGGCACCATTACAATCAATGGCAAACCTGCCGCTGAGTACCTGGATGGCAACAAAACCTTACTAGCAGAAGTAACCGATCCACTTGCAATTGTCAGCAAGCAAAAAGAATTCGACGTTACTATCCTAGTTAAGGGCGGCGGCTTAGCTGGTCAAGTTGACGCTATCAAGCTTGGTATCGCAAAAGCTTTGACAGCTGCTCACGCTGACCTGCGTCCAGTTCTGAAGAAGGCCGAGCTATTGAAGCGCGACCCACGCGAGAAAGAGCGCAAGAAATACGGTCTTCGTTCTGCTCGTAAACGCGAACAATTCTCTAAGCGTTAGTACAGAAAAGGCTATCACAAAATACTCCGTTTCACATGCAGGCGGAGTATTTTCATAGTATACTAAAAATATGTTGGACAAGATTATCCATCGCTGGTTACGGATTCCGTATGCATTGAACGTGCATTATTTTTCTCGTCCAGAAAAACCGAAAGCGACGATTTTACTTATTCATGGATTAGGTACATCCTGGAAAACATGGATGCCGCTGGAGCCGTATTTACCAAAGGACACGCGAGTTATAGCAATTGATATGCTGGGATTTGGCAATTCGCCCAAGCCTGATTGGAAAACCTACAATGTTCACGATCAAGCCGCAAGCATCGTCGCCACTTTGCGTAGGGAATTTATAAATCACGTAGATATTATCATCGGTCATTCTATGGGGTCGCTGGCTGCCGTAGAACTCGCCAAGCAATATCCGAAGTTGAGCAAGTCGCTAATTTTGTGTAGTCCGCCGATATATTATCCGAGAGTCGACGAGAAAATTCATCATCCAGAGAAGATTTTGCGTGCGCTTTATGAGTTTTTCAATAGTCATCCGCGCAGTTCGAAACGTTTTTTGCAATTCGCTGATCGGCACAATATTTGGCCTGACGCTGGATTTAAGGCTGATGAAGTTACCGCCGAGTCGTTTTTAATCGCCCTGAACACTGCGATTATCAATCAGACGACAATGAATGATATTGCTAAGCTCACTCTTCCGATTGCTATTTTGTCCGGAAAGCTTGATCCACTGATTGTCGAGAGAAATCTGAAGAAATTGGCAAAAGATCATAACAATATCACTCATACGTCAATGGCAACTCAGCGGCATGAAATAACTAGCGCATATGCTAAAAAAATATCTGAAATTATAAAACAGCACTTGACTATCAATAAATAGTCACTATTGACTTTAATGTAATATCGCAGTATAATGTGAGTATTATGGAAACTGGAAAATATGGCTTCAATAATTATAACAATCCTTTTGAGCAGCCAAAGCCATCGCTCGAAGATGTGCGCAACCACCCCGAGCTTCAGTTGCCGCCTGAAATTGAGGCTGCCTTGGAAGATGCAAAGGACATCTCTGCTTATGTAGATCCATTCGACGGAAAAACTCGACGCATGGCGTCCTTTGGTGCATGTCCCGAACTCAGCGCTATAGATCCCCAAAATGGATTAAGCGCAAGCTCGGCTTTATCTACCATGGAAAGAGCCTACAGAAACGGCGAGGCTACTGTCGCTGACGTTGTGAGGATGACCCTTGCTACAGTACGCCTAGATGACTACTCAAACGACAAATTTATTAGTGTTCCTGTCATTAGAGATTGGATAGATACTTTCTATGAAGATATAACAGAAGAGCACAGAGGACTATCCAAAGAAGACATTGATAAGATTAACGCTGCAAACAACTGGCTTGATAGCAATAGGGGAATTATTGCTGATTTCTTAAGTAAAAACTTATATAAAAAAGCCGAGAATTTTATGATAGGTACTGCACGCACAATTACTGAGTTCGACAGTACGTACAATCACGCTGCAAAGAATGCTACTCGTTGTGAGAACCTACGTTTCGATGCTCTATTGGAAGAGAAAATTCAAAATAACATCATAGATCAGCTCCGTCAAAATGAGGAATCTTTAAGAAAACAAGCAGTTAAATACTGCATTAGATACATCGTAAGATTAGAGGACGGTGGAATCCTGGAGCCATCTAAGGATGATTACGACTACGGTTGCCTTGTTACTCTAAAGAATTACTCGAATATCCCCGAAATCAAAGAGGGATTAATAGACCAAGGTATAGACCCAGATATTATAGAAAAAACTATTAATAACATTGAAGCGTTGTCTGAATTCACTGGCAGTATTACAAACAACCCAGACATAGAGAATTTCACTTCACTCATTGAGGAAAAAGCCAAAAAAGCAACATATCCTGACCCTGAGTTTTTAGGTGACTACCAAAGTGGAATTTATTATAAAAATACAACCACGATAAGCCCAGAAGATGAAGATTATCAATCTAAGAGGGATTTTATATTAAACAACGAAACCTACAGGCAATATTTTACAAAAGAAATCGAATACGTCCTTGATCCGTACGTGCTTGCTCATACTATAATCAATGGACATCTCTCCAATTATAGAGTACTTAGCTCAATCTTTAATATTATAACGTCAGAAGACGAAGAGTTTATAGAAGAGCTAGGCTTATCTGATGAGTCTCAGAAAATTAAAAACTTCTTAGATGATAAAGATGATTCCGAAAAAATAAAGAAATTAGCTCTACTTACTTTATTACCAGAAGATACTTTTACAGATAACCAAAAAAATATGATCGCCTCAAAACATGATATTGAAACTATATACAAAAATATAGCAGATGGATCAATATACAAGTGGTCTGAAATAGAAAAATCTGTGTCTACTTTATTTAAGTTACTTGAAGAGTGTGACATAGAAGTGAAAGTGGACGAAGAAACCGTGCTAAGGGCTGTCAATAATACTCTCTACTTAAGGGATGAACCGTTACGATATGATGACGAGCTTTACTAACCAACCGTCTAATCACAACAACAAATACGATAATTAGCATCACACCATAGTAGAGTGGTATAATTATACTTAATGAAACCATCCAAACCCGTAATTCTCACTGGCGTGCGCGCCAACAATAACATCCACATAGGTAATTACTTTGGGGCTATTTTGCCGATTATCAACATGGCGAAGCGCCGCTCGGACGAATACGACATCAATCTATTCATCCCAGACCTTCACAGTTTTACGACGCCAATTGACCACAGCAAGTTATACGACAGCATCCTGAACAACGCGCGAGTTTATACCGCCGCTGGATTGCCGCTGGACAATCCTTCCATTCATCTTTACCGCCAAAGTCGCATTTCGGCACACAGTGAACTGGCGTGGATTCTGGACTGCTTCACTGGATTTGGCGAGATGAGTCGAATGACACAGTTTAAGGACAAAAGTGGCAAATTATTGTCAGAGGGCCGATCAATCGACCCGCCTGTATCAGAAAAGAATAGCGAACTAGTCTGGAATGAAGCTAAATGGGCTAGCGAGCACAGCAGAGTCTCCGTTGGACTATTTAACTATCCCGTTCTGATGGCTGCCGACATCCTGCTTTACGGCGCGACTTACGTGCCGGTTGGCGACGACCAGACTCAGCATTTGGAGTTCACGCGTGATATTGCCGAGCGAATGAATCGTAAGTTTGGCGAGCGAATGAATTATTGTAAGTTTGTCGATCTATTTATCGTGCCGAAACCTGTAATTCAGCAACATCAATTCTTCGGAAAAGATCAAGGATTGAGGATTAAAGATCTCGTGAATCCAGCGAAGAAAATGAGCAAATCTGACGAGAGCGGCAAGGGAATTATCTTCCTTTCTGACGATCCAAAATCGGCACATAAGAAAATAATGAGCGCAACAACAGATTCAATTGGTAAAGTTCAATACGACAAGGAAAATCAGCCGGGAATTTCTAATTTGCTGGAGATTTTGACTTTGGTTCGACAAGACGCCGGCAGAGAAGTTACTCTGGAGCAGACTGTCAACGAGTACTTCGGTATGGATCGTTATGGCGATTTCAAGCGAATCGTGGCTGACGAAGTTGCGGAATTTTTGGAGAATTTCCAGAATCGGCTTGCGGCGGTTGATGAGCGAGCAATTGAAGAAAAGCTGGCTTCCAGTGAAAAAGACATGAACGTCGTCGCTAATGAAACTTTGTATCGCGTTCAAAAAGCCGTAGGACTTCGAAAATAGGGGGCAAATCGCGTGAAAATATTACCTCGGACAGTGCTGAAAATAGCTAGATTATACAAACTAGCGGACGATAATACTCCCGTTAAGGCACTGCGTCGACTGGAAATTCAAACGGACGAGTCGCATATTTTTGCGGAATTTATTTTGAACAAGCAGCATTTTGCGCTACTTTACGGCTCGATTGTTGACGAAGAATCTATTGACGAGCTATGGACGGAAAAACCAGATAACGCTGAGATTTTGCCGAATCCGCTAGATCCAGAATTTATCGAAACGCCATTCCAGGGAAAATATGTCATAATGTTCCGAATTTCGCCAACCAAAGTTCGCTTGGATATTTATTTATCGACCAAATTCGACACGACAATTTCCCGAAGTCTTTGGCAAAAATACATAAAAGCTGGATACGTTTCGGTCAATAATAAGGTCGTGACGACGCCAAAATTTGAGGTTGATGAGACTGATGAGATTGCGCTTAATTTGCCAGAAAAAGAGCAGGCGGACGTAGATTTGCCGATTTTATATGAGGATGACGATGTGATCGTTGTTAATAAGCCAAGCGGGTTGCTGACACACGCAAAGGGTGGGCTTTCTGACGAGCCAACGGTTGCGGAGATAATTCGCCCGAAGACTTCGTTTGCGACAGACACGGATCGTCCAGGAATTGTTCACAGGCTTGACCGCGACACTTCAGGGCTGTTGATTGTCGCCAAAAACCCAGAATCTGCCGCTCATCTACAGAGGCAATTTGCCGAGCGAACCGCCAAGAAAACCTACATAGCGATAACCGACGGCAAGCCAAAGTTGAATGCCGCAAAAATTGACCTGCCAATTGGTCGCAATCCTTCAGTGCCGAGCACTTTTCGTATAGATCCGAACGGGAAACCAGCTCAGACGACTTACCATGTTTTGGCGGAAAATGATACTCAGTCGCTCGTGGAACTGAAGCCGACCACTGGTCGAACTCATCAATTGCGCGTCCATTTGACTCATTTGAATGCGCCGATTCTTGGCGATCGAGTTTACGGAAAGTCCTCGGATTGTCGTATGATGTTGCATGCTCAAAAATTAGAGATAACTTTGCCGTCTGGTGAGAGAAAAGTTTTTGAAGCCGCAGTTCCTGACGAATTCAAGAAATTCTTCCCAGAGGATTTATAGATGTCTGAAGTGATCATATCTGCTCGAGACGCTCAAAAAATCAGCCAGATTTCATCACAATTGCCGCACGCGCTTTTGGTGATTGCGGATTACGGGCTTGACGGGCTGGGCGTAGCTCAAATATTGGCAAAAAATAGCGATATTTTTCATCTGAAACCGCTTCCAGAAAAGCAAACCATATCTGTTGATCAAATCCGCGAGCTCATCTCTATGCTCCGAACTTACGCCATAAATCGTCGAGTTATTGTCATTGACGAAGCCGATTCAATGACCGAGCCGTCGCAAAATGCATTCCTGAAAGCGCTGGAAGAACCGAATAAAAATACCAATTTTATCCTTGTCGCGAAAAACCCGAAGTTGATGCTCGATACTGTTAGATCTCGTTGCCAGACGTTAATGCTTCATAAAACGACATCCGCTCAAGATAAAAAACTGCTTGAAAAGTACAATTTAGACACAGCTTCCAGCCAACAAGTCCTTTTCCTCGCGGCTGGACGACCGTTGTTGATTAAAGAATTAGCGGAAAATCCAGAAAAATTCGCCGAATATCGACAATTAGCCACCGACGCAAAGCAAATTTTAGCCACAAATCGGGAATACGACACGTTTAAGAATCTCGCCAAATACTTTTCTGACCGCCAAAAAGCAATATTGCTGACGGATATTATAGTAAATATGATTCGTTTTCAGGCTTTATCTCACGGGATGAATCCGTCACTTGAAGAGCAACTTGAAAAAACCACCTCTGTTGCGAGCGCGTTAAGATCCAATGCCAACGTCAGGCTGGCGCTGACGCAACTTGTGATATAATAGTATAGATATGTTTGGATTACTCCTCATTCTGATTTTAATGATTTGGGCGATTTTTTATCATCCGTCAATCAAAGAAACTGGCGATCTGCCAACTAAGATTACTAATAAACTTGATCAATTATGGGAAATTGCCCAAGAATCGATTCGCGAGAATAAGTACCTGCGCGCAGAAAAGGCTTTATTGACAATTTTGCGAGTCGACGAGAAAAACGCCACGGCATACAATCGTTTGGGGATTTTATACGCCAAGCAGCGCGCATATAAAGACGCCATCGAGTGTTTTGAGATTGCTCAGAGTCTCGAGCCAAGCGCTTCAAGCCTTCATAATGTCGGCTTAATTTACTATGAGACAGAGAATTACGAAAAGGCATCACTAGCATTCGAGCAAGCACTGGAAATGGAAGATGATTTAGCGGCGCGCTACATCGCTTATGCTAAGGTTCAGGAAAAAATAGGAAATACAAAGAAGGTTATCAACGCCCTAGAAAAGGCTGTCGAATTAGAGCCGATTCCTCAGACGTTGAAGATTTTAGCTGAAGCATATGACAATGCTGGACAGACCGAGCTAGCTGAAGAATTGCGTAAAAAAGCCACGAAAATGCTAACTCCGACGACATCATCAAAGAAAGCTGATGCGCCACGTCCACGCCAACAGCGCAAAATACATCAACCACGAAAAATAGTTATGTAAACTCTTGTCACAGAGAGAAAAAATTGATAAAATAAATTCAGTTGCCGCTTTAGCTCAGCTGGCTAGAGCAACGGTTTTGTAAACCGTAGGTCCTCGGTTCGAGCCCGAGAAGCGGCTCCACATCACGCTGGAATCGTGTAGTGGCAATCACAGGAGACTGTAAATCTCCCGCCGTAAGGCTTCGTAGGTTCGAGTCCTACTTCCAGCACCAAATTTGAATCATCGTCGCCTTCTTCGGGCGACTTTTTTTGATAGCGCAAAGTAGTAATATTGACTTTTATAAGCATATGTGCTATTATATAGGTATGTTTGAATTTACAAAATCTATTCTGGCATTATGGAATAGCGAAAAAAACCAACGATTGAAATTACAATACGCTTACATTATGTTAGCCATAATCGGGCTAGCCGTGGCAGGATTATTGACATTATTTAACGCTTCATCAGCACACTTGGCGGCATCAGCTTCAGGAATATTGTTCGTTACATTCTTAGTCAATAGCGTAGCGTGGGGAATAATAGAAGCATTTGTCACGCCAAAACTACCAAAAGAAGCCGGCACGCCAGCCAAAAAATCCACTCGTAAAAAATAGCCCAGTTGATTAAACATGGCTTAATATGCTAAAATTAAGCCTGTTACGCCGCGATAGCTCAGTTGGTAGAGCGCATCCATGGTAAGGATGAGGTCTCGGGTTCAAGCCCCGATCGTGGCTCCATATGAAACACGGATTCGCAGAGATGCGGATCTTTTTATATCATATAGCTCGAGCCAAGGAAGGATTACAAAGTCTTAGTAACTTACCAACTCCAGCAATTTTTCGTACGAGTTGCAAACTCCATAAATACGGTCGCCATTGCTAATCTTTTCGAAGTGCTTTCTGGCGCACTCAATCTTAGCTTTTTCAATACCTTTCACACCGACATCAAGTTGTCCTTCGCTCACGCCCTTAGTTTCCGCCACAAAGTAAATGTGCTTTACTCCGGATTCATCCTTAAACGCAATTGCCCAGTCTGGATTGTAATTGCCCATTGGAGTATTTATGTAGAATCTCTTTGGAAGTTTCACGTAAACTTCTACTGCATCGCTCTTTTCAAGTTCCCTCACAAAGTTCTTTTCAACTTCAGAATCGTAGCGCAATTTGTCATATAGATGATGATCGGGAGTATCTATGAGGTTGTAGCCATATTCACCGGTAATACTTTCATTGATGAAGATTTCTCCACTGTCCCATTTCTCGTTTAGTTTGTCATATTCAATATGCTTAACTACTGTCGAGGCTTTTTGGTCATTTATGAGCTGAATTGCATTGTGAATAAACTCTTCAGGATTTGTTTTAAACGAATGAAATACACTCGGTTCAATTCTAGATAAAATGCTTGCTATAGCCTTACGCGTGAGACCTGTACCACCATCGCTATAAGACCTGGAAAGTTCAGAGATAATATCGTATTTAACTGTGCCATTCGCAATTTCAGAAACAGCGATTGGCATACCGATTTTATTTTTATACATCTCTAATTTATCTTTACCGGCAGTCTTTAATAGACCTTCGGTAATAATAACCTCTGTCTTTGTCACGCACATATTTCTATTAAGAGAATTAACACACCTATCTATCAACTCGCTGTCGTCAAACTCTACAGTATAATACGTCTTTTGGTTAATATTGTCCCACAACTCCTTGAATTTTTTAGAGGCGAACTTCTCTTGGTCAAGGTGAAGAGTTTCGGTCTTACGAGAATTAGACATAAGTTGTCCGCGCTTTGGATCGTAAACAGAAGATAGGATGTTATTAATGTTCTCTGCAAACGGAGCGTACAACTCACCAACAGCTTCGCGAACTTTTTGAACCTTCTGTTCATCATTTAATGAATGATATACATCCGTTAACTGCTTTGAAACCTTGTCAACAAGTCCAGTAGTCACTAGTCCCATGTATATATCCGCAGCCGCAGAGTCGTCAAGTGTAATAGTCTTTTCGCCACTGGCATCCTGTATTATCTTTCCATTAAATAATGAGGCAGACGCATCCTTTGGACGTTTTGCAATAATTTCATTAAACTCAGCCTGAAGACTATTGGCAAAACTCTCATAACTTTCGTTCGCAATAACAGTAAGTACGTTCGTATCATGAACGAGATTTTCACCGAGAATCTCCGCATCTTGACGAATACCGTTTTGATCCACGCACAATCGAAGTCCGCGGCCAATTTCCTGACGCTTCTTAATTTCAGCATCAGAATCGCGAAGTGTACAAATTTGAAAGACATTCGGATTATCCCATCCTTCACGCAATGCAGAGTGAGAAAAGATGAATCGTACCGGCTCTTTTAAGTCCAGCAAACGCTCTTTATTTTTCATAATAAGGTCGTACGCTGAGACATCATCAGAGCCATTACCTTCACGACCTTCCTTACTATTGATGGCGTGTCCCTTCTTATCGATAGAGAAGTAGCCGGAATGTATTTCAGACGGGGTAAATTTTTCTAAGTATTTACGAAAATCTGCATTTTCTTCGAATTGAAGCTGCTGATTCAGGTAAATATCTATAGCTTTTGTAAATTCCTCTTCGAATATCTTCGCGTAGGAACCTTTATGTTCACCATTTTCATCATAATATTTATACTTGGCTACCTCGTCGATGAAGAATAGAGAAAGGACTTTAATTCCTCTCTTAAAGAGTTTTTGCTCGGTCTCCAGGTGAGACATAATAGTTTCACGTATTTGAATGCGACGCAAATCCTCAGCATTAGTTTCGCCAATAACTTCACCTTCATAAATACGAAGACCGTTCTTAAAGTCTACGTATCTGTCGCCATCTCTGGCGTTTATCTCTGTAATCAAATATCCATCATGATACGCCTCCAGCTCACCCGAGTGTTTATATACATCATCACCCCAACTAAGAGTCTTCGTTTTACGGTGTATTCCAGTGCCTGCTTTTGAATCAAACTCAAATATAGCCGTAACGGTTGGTTTTTTATTCGGATAAGTATTAATTTTTTGGATATAAACATACCCGTTAGTCGCAGTTCCACCTTTAACGGTAATACCCTTAACTGTAATTTTCTTCACGAGCTGCTTTTGGTAAGCATCGACAGCGTCCAAACGGTAAACTTTATTGAAATCTTCACGATGGGTCGCGGAATAGTTTAAGAAAAACAACGGATTAAAGTTGGAGATGGAAGAGCGGGTGATGTTCGCTTTTTTACTTGTGCCAATAACACTTTGCGGCTCGTCAATAATCACAATTGGTTTTGTGGCGGCAATCACATCAATCGGACGACGAGACCGAAAGCTATCAAGCTTCATCGTAATACGCTTAGCGTCGGCGCCACGAGCGTTAAAAGCCTGTGTATTAATAATCATGACATTAATATTTGGATCGCCAGAAAATTGTTCCAGCTCGCTCAGCTTGGAAGAATTGTAAATAAAGAAACGAACCTTCTTACCGTAATCTTCAGCAAAATGATCCGCAGTCGTCTGAAAAGTCTTATACACACCCTCACGAATCGCAACACTAGGAACTACAACAATAAACTTACTCCAGCCATATTGCTTATTTAATTCATACATCGTTTTAATGTACGTATAAGTCTTACCAGTACCCGTTTCCATCTCAATGGTAAATGCCGGCCTATTATTAAGGCGCTCGATTTTTGCATTACGAGGAATATTCTGGAGACTCTGAACTTCATGCAGATTCTTAATCAATTGAGTGTCTTGCAGGGAAATGTCCTCATTGCCAAAACCGTACATATCAATAAAGCTCGCGCTGTCACCTTGATCTGCCAGGAATCGATGCTCGGATTTTATTTGCCCAGTAAAAATATCACAAGTCGCCTTAACTGCATCCTCTTGGAATTTTTGGTGCTTGAATCTTAGCTTCATTAGATCACCTTAACTCTCGTGTCAGGGCTAATAATACGGAAATGCTCAGACAGGTTAATTTTTTCAGCAGAATCCTTAAACGACGAATCCTTAAACGCCGCTGTCAGAGGATTTAATTTGGCAATTTCTTTAACAGTTTCTTCTGGAATTTCATCATCAAAACAGGCAATAAGACCCGTATTTTCATCCAAGTAGCCATACATATAAACCGTATTTTCACCAATTTTACGTGTTTCAAGCTTAAGGTCAAACGGCAGGGCAGAGGTGTAAATTACGCCGAATAATAAGTCCAACGGCGTGCGGTCTTTTTTAACGTTATCAATCATGTCAAACATGTCACTCTGATCAATTTCACCCAGTGGCTTACGAATATTGTCTTTTTCATTAGCATCGTCGATACGGAATACCCTAAGGCCTGAGTCAATAAGATCACTATCGTCTACACATTTCTTCAGACGTTCCGCCGTTAGTTCGCTAATTTCATGCGGTCTGTCAATACTATCCAAATAATCGATTGCATTCTTGATAGTAGCTTTATCGGAACCTGTTGCCATATCAAATGCCTCATCAAGATTCTCGTTTAATTGAACTCCAATATATTGGCGGCTTCCATGATCCTTAAGATTGAGATTCATCACCGAGTGGCCAGATGTACCCGAGCCAGCAAAGAAATCTAACACAATGCTTTCTTTTCCAAGGTCTGGAAGATTTACCAAATATTCAATTAGCGACGTTGGCTTCGCATACGAAAATACATCTTTTCCAAAAATCTTTTTCAATTCAGCGCGTGCAGCCCTAGTTTGTCCAACGACATCTTCTGGAAGAATCGTAGGAGGGTTTGTACCCTCATTGGAGATGTATTGCTTTGTGTAGATGTTATAACTTACCTTTTCACCATTTATTCCTTGGAGCGGACTATTAGGTACTTCTTTAAAAACAATATTTCCGTTCTTTAATTCCTCTTTATATGTATCCTCAATAAAACGCCATGCGCCTGTGCCGATTGGCGGAATAGCTTTAATTCCATCTGGTAGCTCAATGGGATAAGCTTGAGATTTTGTTTGTTTAAGACTTGTTAAATAAAGAGCCTGTGTTTTATATTTACCATTCTCATCTTCGTTCGTGAAAGCAGCAAGTGAAGATTCAGAATATGGAGCCATCCATGGTTGAGTGATAGAATCTTTGTTACGGGCATAACAGAGTATGTATTCGTGCGTTGTTACTGGGAAGACCCCTCTTAATCCACCAGTTCCACTTCTTCTCCAGACAAATTCGTCCACAAAATTATCTTCACC
>CAURDR010000009.1:0-14912 GCA_963523995.1 uncultured Candidatus Saccharibacteria bacterium
GGCGAAAATATCGTCTATTGGAGGCTGCCTGAGAGCGAGGGTGGTCAGGTTATCGTCGACAACGCATAGGAAACCATGAACGGCAACGACTTGCGCGATCACCTAACTGACTTCTGAGTCATAAGACCTGGATATGTCTGAAAACTATCCATCTTACCTGGTATAATTTCATTATGAACAATTACTCAAATTTTGTATTTCCGTCTGTAGTTTTTGAAGCATTTCCAATTCTGAAAAAATTGGGTTATGTTCGACAATTCGCACCACTGATACCGCTTAGTCCAGATACGACTTTTCATCTATTCGGCGGTAAGGATGGATACTTTCTTATACTAGTTATGACCGACCATGCCGACCCAATAAATCAAAGTCAAGAGTTAAAGAATATCTCTGGTGAATATGCGTTTGAATTTACCAAGCTTATCAAGCCGTACAGTAACAATGAGCATATTGAAATAAAAGAAAACGACGAGATACTTGAAAATCCAACCGTGTCAGGCCCTAATAGTTACTACCGTTTTTATGTCGCCGAAACAAAACACAAAATCGATCTGCGCTATCCATAAAAAATGCCGTTTTCTGCTATAATTATCTCATGAGGAGCATGAGGGGATGAGTCAGGCGCTATATCGTAAATATCGCAGTCGCAGTTTGGATGAAGTTTTAGGTCAAGATCACGTGACTAGTATTTTACGTCGAGCGTTAGAGCAGGGAAAAATTGCTCATGCGTACTTGTTGACTGGACCGCGTGGCGTGGGAAAAACATCGGTGGCGCGAATTCTGGCGCACGAGATTAACCGCTTGCCATATGATGACGACGCTTCAAACTTGGATATTATTGAAATTGACGCAGCCAGCAATAACGGCGTTGACGACATTCGAGCCTTAAGAGAAAAAGCCCAAGTCGCGCCTGTTTCTGCGCCGAAAAAAGTTTATATCATCGACGAAGTTCACATGCTATCAAAATCAGCATTTAACGCGCTATTAAAAACCCTGGAAGAACCACCAGAGCACGTGGTGTTTATCTTAGCTACAACTGACGCCGACAGACTTCCAGCCACCATTCTTAGCCGCGTCCAGCAATTTTTCTTCCGCCCAATTCCGACGGAAATTATGACGCGCCAGCTAATGAATATAGCGAAAAAAGAGGGATTTGCAATTGAAGAGGATGCTGCCAGGTTAATCGCTGAACGTTCCCGTGGCGGATTCCGTGACGGCATTAGTACGCTTGACCAATTGTCGATTTTAGCAACTCCAGACCAGCCGCTGACGGCGAATATGGTTACCGAATATTTGGGACTGAGCGACGCGACGATGCTCGGCAATTTGTTGGATTCATATCCATCCGACGACAGTGAGAAAGTCTTAAACATCTTTCAGGAACTAGAAAATAGCGGCACGAATTCAGTTGTTGTGTCGCATCAATTATTGTCGATTGCTCGCAATAGATTGCGGAAAAATCCGAATCTTATTGGGTTGGTTCAGCAACTGATCGAGGTTGATCGGCACCCGCATCCAGACTTGAAATTATTGACGATATTTATGAATAGCAATTCTCAGCCGACAGGAAAGCCAGCCGCGCCAAAGAAAAATATAGCTCAAGTCGCAACCCAAAAACCTGCCGCAAAACCAACGCCAATTAAGTCTGTAGAGCCAACCAAACCGACAGAAAAGCCGATTGAAAAGGAAGAAAAACCAGCCGAGCTAGCAAAAAAACCTGCCACAAAACCAAAGAAAACTGACGCGCCACTAGAGCTAAATTGGGAAAAAGTCATTAAAAGAGCGAAGGAAAAATCCCTCGGACTGGCGTCATTATTACAGAAAAGCCAGTGGTCGTTTGACGGTGAAAAATTGACAATTTATGCAGGTTCCGCGTTTTATAAGAAAAAGCTGGACGACGCAAAAAACAAACCGTTAATCTCGGAAATTATCTCAGAAGAAACCGCGATGGATTTGGAAATTGATATAATTGGAGAGAAGAAACCGCCAGAGGACGAAAAATTGGCGGAAATTGCAGAATTAATGGGTGGTGGCGAAGAAGTTAAGCTGGAGGATATTTAATGGCAGATAAAAGCGAAGAAATAAAAGGGAAGATTCCGCCACAAAATTTGGACGCGGAAAAGAGTTTGCTTGGGGCGGTTTTAATTGACGAGGAAGTTTTGGCGGACGCCGCAGAGATTACTCACCCTAGCGATTTTTACGACAAGAATCACGGATTGATTTTTGCCGGAATGATGCGGCTATTCGAAAAACACAAGCCTGTCGATCTATTGACCTTAACCGACGAGTTGAAACGTAAGGATGAACTGGAATTGGTTGGCGGCTCGGCATATCTAACAGAGCTAACAAACTACGTCCCAACGGCAGCGCACGCATCGGCTTACGCGGAAATGATTGCGCAAGCAGCGGTTCGCAGGCGTCTAATAAAAGCGAGCGGTGACATTTCAGAACTTGGCTATGACGAATCGACGACCACGCAGGAATTATTAGAGAAGGCTGAAGCTGAACTTTTCAGCGTGTCAGACCAATCAACCAAGCAAGATTTGGTCAGTCTGGAAAGCATTCTAACGGATAGCTTTGACCGAATCGAAGAGCTCAGCAAGAACAAAGGTTCTCTCAGAGGAGTCCGCACTGGCTATCGCGATCTGGACAATATGACCGCTGGTTTGCAAAAATCAGATTTGATTATTCTGGCGGCGCGTCCAGCCATGGGCAAGACGACACTGGTGACAAATTTGGCGTATAATGTGGCAACGATTGAGAAAAATCCCGTTCTATTCTTCAGCCTAGAGATGAGCAAGGAACAGCTGGTCGACCGCATGTTGGCGGACGCGTCGGGGGTTGATAGCTGGAATATTCGCACCGGAAACTTGAGCGATGAAGATTTTGCTAAATTGTCTGAGGCTATGGGAGAAATGGCTGAGGCGCCAATTTACATCGATGACACGCCGGGATTATCAGTTTTGGAAATGCGAACTAAGGCGCGCCGAATTGCTCATGAGAACCAATTAGGGTTAATTATCGTCGACTATTTGCAGCTTATGCAGGCCAACGGAAACCACAACGGAAACCGCGTTCAGGAAGTTTCGGAAATTTCACGCGGACTGAAGCTTATTGCTCGTGAATTGAATGTACCGCTAATTGCCCTGAGTCAGTTGAGCCGTTCCGTTGAATCACGTACGCCACCAATTCCACAACTAGCCGACCTGCGCGAATCCGGTTCCATTGAGCAGGACGCCGACATCGTGAGCTTTATTTATCGCCCTGGATATTACGAGCCTGACAACCCGGAAGTTCAAAATATTACTGACCTCATCATCGCCAAGCACCGTAACGGTCCAGTTGGCAAAGTCCAATTGTACTTCCACCCAGAGCGCCTACGCTTTATGAGCCTGGATCGCAAGCATGAATAGAATTGTGTTATAATCATACCAATGAAAAAGCAAAAAGTTACCGATATATTCCTTTACCGATGGCGCTACGTTTTCGGCTATACGCTACTGGCGCTGCTATACATAGGGGCTATTATAATTTCCGCGTTGCACGTGCCGGGAGGTTTGTCGCAAGCAGAAATCGACATGGTCAATACGACAAATCACTTGAACTTTAGCATCAAGGGAATCGCCGTCACAAATCTGCCATTTCACCTTCTTCAATTGCTATTCTTCAAACTGTTCGGCGTCAGTTTGTTAACAATTAAAGCGCCCGCCGTAATCCTTTCAATCGCCAGCTCCGTCGCTATTTTCTTCCTCTTAAAGCGCTGGTTTAAGCCGTCCACAACGATCCTATCGCTATTAATCATGGCAACGACCGGACAATTCTTATTCATCGGACAAAGCGCAACTGTTGGCATTTTATACATTTTCTACACCGCGCTGACTTTACTTTTCGCTACATTAATTCTCCAGAAAGCCCAGAACGCCTCCATTTGGCGAATCAGCTTAGCCATCACCACGGCACTCAGCCTCTTCACTCCGTATTTTTGGTATATCAATCTGGGGCTTCTGATCATAGCCTTTCTACATCCGCATCCACGCTATTTTCTTATCTCCAGAAAACACCGTAAGTCTTGGATTGTGCCGTCCGCTATTTTATTCACGATTGGTTGTGCGATTAGTTTTCTTTGCTATAAATCCCACGCGCTATTTTATAACCTCATCGGCATCAACGACCTAAGTTTTGGCATCATCGCAAACCTCAGGACTTTATATTACACATACATCCGCATTTTCCCCTCAGTCGTAGGAAACCAAATCACGCCAATTATGGACATCAACGCAATGGTGTTGATCGGACTGGGGCTATTCCGCAGCTTCCAAAAAATCTCCAGCGCCCGCTCGTTTATGATTTGGTCGTGGCTAATCTTAGCATTGGCGCTACTCATCTTCCATCCAAGCCTCACCCCGATAATCATCATCCCGCTATTTATTCTCTTGGCGGTCGGATTGGAATCCCTAATGAACATGTGGTACGGACTTTTCCCGCGCAACCCATACGCTCGCGGCACAGGACTAGTTCTTATATCAATGCTAATCATCGTTATGGTGGTGGGCGGTAGCTTCCGCTATATTGACGGTTATCGCTATTTCCCAGAAGCAGCTTCGCGCTTCAATAAAGATTTGTCCCTACTCCGTAAGAGTACTGCACCGACCGATTCATTTTCATTATTGGTCAGTAAAGAAGAATCACCGATTTACGAAGCGCTCAAAAAACACAACTATCACCAGATATCAATTATCCACACAGCGCCAGCAAACGTCGGACAGACTTTATACGTTAGCCACAGCGTAAAGTCTCAAATTCCGCAGACTTACTCTGGGCACTTGTCGTCAGTAATTGTCAATGACCATAAAGACGGCGATCGCTTCTATATCTACACATCCGACCGCAAATAGGGTATAATTATAAGTGTTAAATAAGGAGGAATATGGCGTTTGATCAGGTAAAAATGCTGCAACAATTACGCAAAGCACAGAAACAATTAGGCAAAGAAATCATCGAAGTTGAGGCTGGCGATGGCGCTGTGATCGTACAAATCACTGGCGAATTAAAGATTAAGTCTGTAAAGATTGACCCAGAAATGGTTGACTTGGAGAATATCGAAGAGTTGGAACACTGGATCAAAATCGCAGTTCGCGACGGTATGACAAAGGCTCAGGAAGTCGCTGCTGAAACTATGAAGCCATTGATGGGCGGCCTAGGCAACTTGCCATTCTAAAGTCATGTCAATCGACATTTTACCAAAAGCTCTGACTGCTTTAATTGATGATTTTGGTAATCTACCTGGAGTTGGACCGCGTACGGCTGAAAGATATGCCTACGCGGTTTTACGCCGCAACCCCAAATCCGCAAAGCAATTAGCGCATTCATTAGACCAATTGCACGACCGCGTAAAAACCTGCCCGAAGACATTTGCGTTGATCGACTCAGATGACGATGTGTCGCCTTTATACGCAGATTCGAACAGGAATAAAAAAGTAGTTTGTGTAGTCGAGGAGCCGCTAGACATCGTTGCTATAGAAAGAACAGGGCAGTTCCTGGGTACATACCACGTACTGGGTGGCGTTATCTCACCAATTGATAATATTGGACCAGAGCAATTGCATATCCCAGAGCTGATCGAGCGTATAAAAACAGATGACGTTCAAGAGATTATCATCGCTACGAACGCTTCAGTAGAAGGCGAATCAACAGCACTGTTTTTGCAAAGATATATCCAAGAAGCTGGATTGAATACGACTATCACACGCTTGGCTAGAGGTATTCCAGTCGGCGTTGACCTTGAGTACGCAGATCAAATTACGCTAACTCACGCACTAGAAGGCCGAAAGCAATTATAGACTCAACGGCTTCATTGCCAATAAAAAAATACCCGCCATCTCGGCGGGTATTTCGTTGCTAGCTTGACCTATTACATTTGGCGGCGGCTAGCGATGTAAGCGATAGTAGCTGTAGTTAGTCCACCTAGGCCTAGTGCTGACATGATCGCGTCACTTGCACCAGTCTTTGGCAATTCTGGGCTAGGTGTTGGCGTTGAAGGAGTGTTTGGTGTAGAAGTAGGAGTTTCCTTACATTCGTCCAAGTTGGTCTTGTGAATCTTTTCGTTAAACTCTTCCTTCTTAATCTCCTTAGTGTACTTCTTGCCACCTTCTTCAATTACACAGACTGTGATCTTAGTAGGAGTTTCCTTACATTCGTCCAAGTTGGTCTTGTGAATCTTTTCGTTAAACTCTTCCTTCTTAATCTCCTTAGTGTACTTCTTGCCACCTTCTTCAATTACACAAACGATCATCTTTGGTTCTGGCTTAACCGTAACAGTTTTTTGACAGTTAGAGTTTTGCCTCTTAACTTCACCAGTTTCTTTACCGTTTACAGTAATAGTAACTGTGTAGTTGCCTTCTTTTGCGTAAGTGTATTGAATTTCTGATGAGTTAGTTGTCTTGATGTTGTTATCACCGAAGTTGTATGTGTAGCTGGTGATAGATGCGCCACCCTTGGCAGTTGCCTTAACGCTGAACTTGAAGGTGTTACGAGAAATTTCAGTTACTTGCAAAGCGTCACATGTTAGGGCAGGCTTTGCTGGAGGTGTTGTTGGGTTACCCCAAACTGGGTTACCACAGTCTTTAATCACACCAGTGATAAATGAGCCGTTATTATCAAACCATGCGTAGATATTGTAGCTCTTAGGTCCGTCAACGAAGCTCTGACCAGTTGTGTATTGGTAGTAAGTATATCCGTTTGAGGTCTTGTAGCTACGTTGTGGCTGAGGCTGACGAGTACCAGCTTTAGACTGTACGGTTATAGCGTTTGTAGCTACAACACGACCGTCAACTGTAATATTACCATTTGCGTCAACTACACCTTCGCGCATATTTGATCCGCCCTGAACCATAGTTTCAGTAACGTACCACTCTTTGTATAGTTCTTTAATTTCTGTACGGCTGTATGCTGTTTGCAATTCTGACATAGAATGCGTACCGCAGTATACAACGTTAAAACTGTTACAGCCGGCAGCCTGTGAAGGTGATGCCAACCAGATTCCACCGAGCATAGCAAATCCCAAAGAGATAGCAATGCCGATTTTCTTAAATTTGTTCATAAAAACTCCTCTTTTCCAGCCCTATCTTCAGGCTTTATGTCCTCATACTAGCACAATCTTTATATTTTGTCAATAATAATTTATAAAAATGTTTATGTTTTTTCGATTGCGCAGTATTTTTAATAGTCCATCACATATTATACCACTTATGTAATTAAAAACAATATATATTATATTAGAGTAAAAATCATTTGTTATAATAAATAATATGCTAGATACAGCTAAACAATTCATTCAATCCGCAAACAATATAGTTATTATTCAAGCCGAAAATCCCGACGGCGACAGCCTGGGTTCAAGCTTGGCGCTAGAAGAAGTCTTAAGTGACCTAGGGAAGACTGTTACTTTATATTGTCCAGTAGATATACCGAAATATCTTCATTACATTCGCGGTTGGGATCGAGTACAGAACGACTTTCCGTTTCAAGCCGACGCCGCAATAATTGTCGATACAAGTGCGGATATCCTTCTTAGCAAGGTACTAGAAACTCCTGGAGCGCGACATTTCTTAGAAACGCACCCGACTCTGGTTATTGACCACCACACAGCCGAATCGACGCTCAGCTTTGATCATATTATGTTATCAGAAACCGTCGTGGCGACCGGGGAATTGCTATATAAACTGTTCAAGCATTCCGATTGGAAGATAAATCCTCAGGCGGCCGAAGATTTATTGATAGCTATTATGAGCGATAGCCTGGGGCTTACTACGCAAAACACTACAGCTCAGACTTTTCATACGGCGGGAGAACTTACAGAGCTGGGCGCTTCCAACGCGGAAATTGAAGAGCGACGACGCGAATTTATGAAGAAATCGCCAGAAATTTTGGCATACAAGGGAAAATTGATCGAGCGAATCGAATATTTATTAGACGGACAATTGGCGTTAGTGCATGTGCCATTTGAGGAAATCCAAGCCTATAGCGATGCCTATAACCCCGGTGCGCTGATTGGTGATGAATTGAGGCTGGTTGAAGGCGTGGCGCTTAGTTGTGTTATTAAGACTTACCCTGACGGCAAATTAACTGCGCGCTTAAGAGGTAATTTGCCAATCGCTGACACCGTAGCTGGATATTTTGGCGGCGGAGGTCATCCGTATGCGGCAGGATTCCGCGTATATGAAAGCTATGACGAAATCGTGCGAGAATTAGTTACAGCGACGGATAAGGCTCTACGAGAAGCAGAATAGTATTGACATTTTATTCTATTAGTGATATAAATGAGTACAGCTTTTGTTGACAAGTCGAGTAAATCCTTGTCCGAAAGCGCACTTTGACAAGCAGCCTAGCACAGGATGAGGTTTTATTCCTTTTTTGAGGAGAAAATAGAAAGAGGAATGGAATCTCATCCTGTGTTAAAGAACAACACTTAGCCACATTCACGTGGGGATGAGAGGAAAGAAGAGATCATGGAACTCGTCGATTCCCGTACGGGGGAATGCAGGGGAAATATCCTGATTCTAGACAACCCAGTCGAGAGTCCAACCGCAACCCCTGTCACGATCCACGTAGATCAAGAGAATTGGGAGATGCTAGAGACTATCGCTGACGCTCAAAAGGAATTAGTCAATGCCTTTAGAGACACTTACGACCAGCCTAGGCTTGAGAGTCTACTTGATACGCTGAATAGCGTCAATGGATGCATATTCACCATTGCAGCCTATGGACGCACAGATCGGCAACTCTCGAAAGATAACGAGAGAGTTTCTACGAGAAACCTGTCTGCTGTAGCGGATAGGCTCAGCAATATGATTGTTGGAGATCTCTCCCTACTCGCAGTCCATACTGAAGCCGAAAGAGTAAAAAAGGAACACTGTATAAGTATTGCTCCGCTTTACTTCTTTGCTTACGTCAACGCTGTATGGCACTATGCGCTGAATAGCACTAGCTATGCGCTGAGGGTGCAGGACTTCAGAAATACTCTCCTCGTGATGGCAGACGGCTTAAGACCAGATGCCAACTGAGAGAGCCTGGCTCACAATAGCGACGAGTTGTTCTTTTTTATAAAGGCTGCTTGTCGCTATTCATTGGAAATTATTAAGTCCCACCTGGGACTGTTTTTTATGTCAATTTTGAAAAACCAGCCAGAGTGCCGTACAATAGAACTAATGATAAAACTCTATAACACGCTCACTAGACGAAAAGATGAACTGAAACCGCTTGACGGAGAAACGGTCAAATTTTACACCTGTGGTCTAACAGTTTATTCGCAACCGCACATCGGCAACTGGGTTGGCTATATTTACTGGGACGTGTTGGTACGATTGTTACGCTGGCAAGATATTCCCGTTATTCGCACACAAAACATCACCGACGTTGGGCATTTGACTAGCGACGACGATAACGGCGAAGATAAAATGGAAAAAGGTGCGCGCTGTGAGGGGAAGACTGCTTGGAACGTGGCGGAAAGATATATTTCTATAGCCAATCACGAGGCTTACGACGTACTGAAATTGATAAAACCAGATTATTTGGTACGGGCGACAGATTATATTCAGCAGCAGATTGACTTCGCCCGCGGACTGGACGAAAAAGGGTTTTTATATAAAATCGACGGCGACGGCATGTATTTTGATACGTCGCTTTTGAAGGATTACGGGAAATTAGCGCGACTGGACGTGGCGGGTCTGGAAGCTGGCGCCAGAGTAAGTGTTGAAGGAAAGCGCAATATTACTGACTTCGCCGTCTGGAAGTTTTCGCCCAAAAATGCCAAGCGCGATATGGAGTGGGACAGTCCGTGGGGAGTCGGTTTTCCTGGCTGGCATCTGGAATGTTCAACAATTGCCCGTGAAACGCTCGGCGATTCTATTGATATTCACGCAGGTGGGATTGATCATATTCCAGTTCATCACACGAATGAAATTGCCCAGAGTGAAAGCTTGACTGGAAAACAATTTTCTCAGATTTGGCTACACAATAATCACATAAAAGTCGACGGTCGAAAGATGAGTAAATCTCTGGGAAATATTATTACGCTGGAAGATATTATTTCGCGAGGGTTTAGTCCGATGGCGTTTAAGCTGGCGATTCTCAGTAAGCATTATCAGACGGAAGGCAATTTTACCTGGGAAATCCTGGAAGCAGCACAGGCGCGATTGAATCATTGGCGGGATTACGCGGTTCTGAGACATCAGACTCACGACACACTGGAAGATGACGATGATAAGGACGAGCAGGACGATTCGGTTTCGTTGCTAGCGGGACGTCAGGCGTTGGTCGAGAAATTGAATGATGACTTGGACACTCCGGGCGCACTGGCGTTGATTGATGAAGTATTTTCAAAGTTGGATCATACGCCGCTGGATAAAATTCATCGACAGAGTTTAGTGCAGTTTATTGATGAGATTGACGAGATTTTAGGGTTGGATTTGGCTGAGTCTACGCCTGATATTACTGACGATTTGAAGAGGTTGATTATCCAGCGACGTCAAGCACGCGCAGAGAAAAATTGGGAAGAATCCGACAGAATTCGCGATGAACTTCTTCAGGCTGGCGTTGCCGTTCGTGATACGCCAAGCGGCAGCATTTGGACATGGAAATAGCCCGCTGGATTCAACGGGCTATATTTTTATTTCGTGCTAATTAATCTTCATTTTTCAATTTCTTAACTAATTTATTAAGAGGTTTTTCGCTTTCAACACGGTTAGACTTGGCTTGTTCTAAGTAATTGTCCAGTAAAACCTTCACGACGCCAGCGGCTGGAATAGCAACCAAACCACCCAATAGACCACCAACATACAAACCAATTGTCACCGCAACCAAAACAGTCAGAGCCGACAGCTCAACCTTCTTTGATTGGATGGAAGGAGAGACAAAGTTGTTCTCAATCTGCTGGTAAATCACGAAATAAATCGCGTAAATAACGCCAGCTGTCATGTTATTGAAGAATAGTAGTAGTGATATCAACGCGCCAGCAATCGTTGCGCCAAACATCGGAATTAGCGTCAACACAAATGTCGCCATAACGGTGAGCATTGCTAAATTGGAATTTATGACAGGGAATGTCAAACTCAGCACAAACACCACGAAACCTGACAATATCGCATCAATTCCAGAAACCGTCAATTGTCCAGAAACATATCCCGTAATCACGTTATACATTCGGCCAACCAGCTTCTTATGACGCTCCATTTTTTCTTCGTCGTTATATAATCCCCACAAACGCTTCACCCAAGTTGGACCCTCGAGGAGCATCAGGAATGACAGCACCAACACCAAGAATAGCGAGCCTAAGAATGACACCAAAGAGCCAACGCTGGACAATAGATTCGTGCCGACGCTCGTAGCCCAAGACGAAGATTGCTGTTTGATGTTTTCCATCATCGAATCGACCTGTGGGCGCAAATTGTTCTTATCAATAAAATCATTGACGCCACGCCACTGTGAACTTGCTTGGTCAATTATACTCGGAATGCTTTCGACAAATTTGGCAGATTGTTGGACAATTGGCGGAATAACAAACCAGACCACACAACCCAAAAGCAGAACCAGCGTCGTATACGCCAGCGCCGTGCCGCCCAATCGGCTTTTTCCAGGAAGTTTTTTAGCAATTGCTGCGACTGGACGGTTCAACGCCAACGCCAAGAACAGGGAAATTCCCAATAAAACCAGCGCGTCCTTTGCGGAATAAATTGCCAAACCAGCCAAACCAAAGCCCATCACGACCAGCCAAAATCGTACAAATGTTTTTGTGTCTATCTCTATACGTACTTTCATAATTAAACTTTACCAGCTTTTCGGCGCGTCCGCAACGCCGACAGAGATAATTTACTATCATAAGACATCGCGCCGTAACGGAAAACGCGCACGGATAACCACATAACAAACACTGCCGTAACGACCAAAATTACCGTACCGAGCAAAGCTTCCCAAATCGGCAAATTACCTATTGCGTTTCGTAACAACAATGGGATCGGCGCGGTGAATGGAAATAGCGATAAGAACTTAACGAAGAAATAATCAGGGAAAGAAACAAATGCCGTGATTCCGTAAAACGGACCAATAAATAGCATAATTACAATCCCAAACCACTGACTGGCTTCTTTGGCGGTCGGCATCATTGCGCCCAAAGTCACCAACATTCCCGTAAATAATGTGAAGCTAGCCGAGAAAATTATGATCGCCAGACCAATTCTCACAGGATCAAACACAAGCGTGCTTAAGTCCAGATTAGGCAATTGCAACTTCGAGCCAAATGCCAAATAGCCCGCCAAAACTGGCAAAATAATCACTAAAATCTGAATCAAAGCCAGAACCATTAGAGATAAAATTTTGCCCGTAATCAAAGTGTCTGTTTTAACGGTCGTAAGCAACATTTCAACCGTGCGATTTTCTTTTTCTTCGGTAGTACTGATGAGCATTTGATTGCCGAAAATACTGATGAGAATAAACAAAACAACCAAAAACATTCCCGGCACAATCATCTCATTTATACCGCCATGCTCTTTTCCATCCAGATATGTAGTTGATGACAATTGGACTTTGTCGCGTAAAATTGCGACCTGAGCTGGACTGACGTCGCTCGCCACTGATTGACTTAATAAACTCTGCGCCACCGCGCTGTATTTTCCGTTTTGGAATAGCCCAACATCTTTACCGTAAACTTCAACCTTTTGCTTGCTCAAATCCTTTGGAAAATAAATATATGCGTCAATTTTATTATTTTTTACATTATCAATTCCAGATTCTTTCGATTTGGCAGTTTTGGCTTTAATTGCCGCCAGTAATTCTGGCTTCACCAACTTCGAATCGTCCGTGACTTCCAACGAAAATTCTTGTTTTTCCAGATTTTTTGACGCTTCAATAGTCGTGCTTTGCGACCAAAACATAATGCCATATAGAACGCCAATCAACAAAGGGAAACCCAAGGCCGTCAACCAAAACGTCGGTTTCTTCAGTGTTCTAAGCGTTTCAAATTTGAAAACCGTCCCCAAATTATGCATTTTACTCATCACTCAACTCCTTCGCTTCGCCGCCGTAAACTTGTACGAAAATGTCGTCCATTGAAGCGCCGCCAAATTGACTTTTTACTTCTTCCAACGTGCCGTACGCCGCTGCTTGACCGTCCTTCAATAAAATCAAGCGATCGCACAGCCTTTCAACTTCCTCCATCTGGTGTGTAACGTAAATAATTGTCGCGCCAGCTTTTCGCTGTTCCTCAATTATATTCATCAGCAAACGGCGATTCACCGGATCAAAACCTTTGGCTGGCTCGTCCATAATCAGCAGTTCTGGATCGCCCATAATTGTTACGCCGAGCTGGATTTTCTGCTGCTGCCCGCCAGATAATTTATCAAGTTGCGTATTAGCCTTGTCGCTCAAATTGACGCGCTCCAAAAATTTCATAGAGAAATCCTTAGCTTCTTTGCGACTCAAGCCTTTCAATTGACCAAAGTAAAGCATCACGTCTAAGACTTTTTCTTTTTTATACAAACCGCGCTCCTCAGGAAGATATCCGAGGCGAATCTGACTTTCCACCGAATATGGCTTGCCGTTTATCAATAAATCGCCCGCGGTCGGCTGATATAGTCCAAGCAGTGCGCGCAACGTCGTAGTCTTTCCCGAGCCATTACTACCCAAAAAACCAAAAACTTCGCCGCGAAAAACATCAAAACTCAGATCTTTAATAACAGTTTTATCGCCGAAACTCATCTTAAAATGACGAATCTCAACCATTTTTTTATTATCTGGCATACGCCTCCTTTTCTTTAAATAAAATTATAACACTTAGCGCAGGAAAAAAGATATAATATAAATATGCGACTGTTGGTTATTGAGGACGAACGAAAAATTGCGAGGGTCATAGCCGAATCTCTGAAGCGCGAAAAATACGCGGTTGATGCGGCGTACGACGGAGAGGAGGGCTTTAATTTGGCGGATAGTCAGCCGTATGATTTGTTGATTGTTGATCGAATGTTGCCGGGATTAGAAGGTACGGAGATTGTTAAAAAATTGCGCGAGAACGGGAAAAATATGCCAATTCTATTTCTGACAGCACTGAGCACAACCGAAGATAAAACGCTCGGGCTGGACGTGGGCGCTGATGATTATTTGACTAAGCCTTTTGCAGTTGATGAACTGTTGGCGCGAGTACGAGCCTTGCTTCGTCGGCCGCCAATTCAGCAACCAGACATCTTGAAAATTGACGATTTGAAAATTGACAAGCAACAACATACAGTAGCTCGTGCAGGAAAAATTATCGACCTCACGAGCAAAGAATATGCGCTGCTGGAATATTTGATGCAACATCCGAATCAGACTCTCAGTAAGGAAACGCTGATTGATCACGTTTGGGATTTTGACGCTGATATTTTGCCGAATAATGTCGAGGCGTACATAAAAAATCTGCGCCAAAAAATCGACAAACCGTTCAAAAAACAATTGATAAAAACCGTGCGCGGCTTCGGCTATAGGATTGAATCATGAAAATTTTTACTTCAGCAACAATTAAGTTGGCGGGCTGGTATTTAATGATTTTGATGATCGTCAGTTTGCTGTTTAGTAGCATTATTTTTCAGGTGGCGCGCTCGGAAGTTGATGCGCAAATTCATAAAATTATCGTTCAAAGGAAGGGCGATTTTCCTGCAATCAATTTGTCGGAAAGAATAGATAATTCAACTCGAAATCTTTTGATTAGTTTGGGCTATATAAATCTTATCGTTCTGCTCGCTGGCGGTTGGTGCTCATATTTATTGGCAAAAATCACTTTGCGACCAATAGAAACTGCCCACAAAGCCCAATCACGATTTGTTGCCAATGCCAGCCATCAGCTCCGAACTCCTTTGGCAATTATGAAAGCAGAAACTGAATTTGCG
>CAURDR010000010.1:0-8886 GCA_963523995.1 uncultured Candidatus Saccharibacteria bacterium
GAGTTTGAGCAAATGGAGATTGAGTATTTTGTCAGTCCAGAAAAATGGCAGGAAGCGTTTGATGAATTGTTGAAGTCGACGCATGAGTTTTTGGAGGCGTTGGGATTAGACCCTAAGAATATTCACGAGTTGGATGTTCCGGCGGAAGACAGGGCACATTACAGTAAGAAAACGATTGACATTGAATATGATTTTCCAATTGGCAAGGAAGAGCTGATGGGAATTGCGTATCGGACTGATTTTGACCTGATGAACATTCAGCGCGTTAGCGGAAAGAGTATGGAATATACGATCAAGGGGACGAATGAAAAGTTTGTGCCGCACGTGATTGAGCCGAGTTTTGGTGTTGAGCGGGCGCTGATGGCGGTCTTGTCGAGCGCGTATCGCGAGGACGAGCAGAACGGCAGTAAGCGTGTTTATTTGGCGCTTCCAGAACATTTGGCGCCGGTTAAATTTGCCGTTTCGCCACTACTTAAGAATAAGCCAGAATTGGTGGAGGAGGCACGTGAAATTTACGCCAACCTATCTAAGAAAAATCCTGGACGTGTTATGTGGGATGACAATGGAAACATCGGTAAGCGCTATCGCCGTCAGGATGAAATTGGTACGCCGCACTGCGTGGTTGTTGATTTTCAGACGCTGGAAGATGACACCGTTACTGTTCGTGAGCGAGATACGACGGAGCAGAGACGAGTGAAGGTTGAGGAGTTGTAGACAATAGATATGGCGTCGCCACTTCAAGAGTTCCAAAACAAAAGTCGTGAGCGCTGGAAAGTCATGCATGATGTTCCACCGTGGTCTGTAGATTCAATCGTTAGATATATTACATTAATCTTTTTTAGCGTAGAGAATGACAATGTTATTCAAACTATTCAACGTCGTATGAGAATAATGTTGCCTGAGTATTGTCCGGTTGATTATGATGACAGGTATAACTTCTTGAGATCTCTGAAAGACGATAGTAGTAACGGCTCTGAAAAGATAGTGCTTCCTTTGTTAGATATTGTTGTGAAATATATTCGTGACTATGCACCTAATCGACTATGGGTAAAAGATGGATATGATAGACGTTATTTACACGATTATGACATGCTAAATAATATAGATGATCTATTGAGCAATGGCAGTAAGTGGAAAGTTTTGAGAAGTCGAAATAGCGATTCTGGTCTTATTGAGCGGGTTAATCCGGAAATTACAAAAATTGCACAAAATCTAGATAACGATTTCCTGATCAAGGCGTGGAATCAAGCTTTTCAGCGTCAACCCGATCCTGAAAATGCAGTTGTATCGGCACAAAAAGCCATTGAGAATATTGCTTCAAATCTTGGGCTTACGAAGGCTACTAGCAAGGTGTACGGCACTCTTCTTGGTGACATAAAAGCGAATCCACACCTTTATTTCAGTAGGGCGAGGGACGCGTATGATTTACAAAATATTATCACTAAGCAGCCCAAGGACAAATTGAATGTTAACGAACAGTTTGCTAATTGGTTCTGGAGTGGTATGGATCTGATCCAGAAGACAAATCCGGGACGTCACCCTTCTAAAGAAGTCGGAGAATTTAGTTTATCTGCTGAGGCGGCGCAACAGGCGGTAATTATTGCGACAATGATTTGCTGGTTTATTGAAAGCGGGTCATTTTTTAAGGATGATGTTTCCAAGAAACAAAGTAAATAATTGTGATACAATTGCTATTATGTCAAACGCCATAAACGGACAACTCATCACACACGATTCAGAGGGTGCTATCAAGCGCGATTATCTCTATCGCATTTCCATAAAGGCTCTGATTTATAACGACGCTGGGAAGATTTTGGTTGTTAAAGAGGATGGGCGGCCGCTTTGGGATCTTCCTGGCGGCGGAATGGATTATGGCGAGACTTTTGAGTTGGCTTTGAAGCGGGAATTGTATGAAGAAGTTGGCTACAAGGGCAATCTTCGCTATCAGCTTTTTGACGCGTCGGACGAGATTTACATTGAGCGAATTGACGCTAACCAAATTTGTTTTTCTTGTCGTGTGTGGACGGAAAACTTTGATTTTTCAGTGGGCGTCGATGCGGACGAAGTGACGTTTATGGATCCTGAAGAGTTGCGACTTCAAGAGAGCGAGTCGGGCGCGCCACTTCGATATAAAGTGCATTTGAAGTGGCAGAAATTATGTGGCGCAAATAGTTTGCCGACAGAGTAGCATTGACTTTTTCCATAAAATAGTATAGAATATCAGGCATGGAAAAAAGTACAGGCGGCGTGTCTTTTGATATTAGATTTATTGACTCCGGTAATGGCTCAGAGAATTGTTCCTCTGTCGAAAGTCGGCGCTTGATTGGAGTCTATGGTGGCGATTGGTCTTTGAAAGAAGACGGGGCGGTGAATGCGTCCATGGTGTTTGCCAGGAGAGTGGGTGATATTCGTAGTCATGGGAATTTGATAGAGAAGGTTCGCGGAATCGGTGAGAATATGGCGCGAGTGTCTATTTCAGAGTGTCTTGGAGGAGTTGAAGGTGAAAAGGTGGAGCTGGACGGCAGGCTCCTGAATGATCCCGTGTCATACGGTAGAATTTCTTTCTCGTGTAGAGCGATTTCGACCGAGCTTTATGTCCCTGACTCTTTTGAAGATAATCAAAATATTGAAGTTATTAGGATTGCTCTGCGTGTTGGGGCTGTGGCTTTGCGCTGTTCGGAATTGCCGCTGAAAGAGCTCAAGGAATCTCCTACTAAGTATTTTTCTCCGAGTGAAGTAGACGAGTTGGTTCGTATTTTTCACAGTAATGTAGATTTTGGTGGAGAGTGGAGGGAATATGAGGAAATGGTTCTAAAGATTTAACGTATGAAGAAAACTGATAATTACGGCGCCATAGTTAAAATCGAGAATATCGTCGGGGGCGACCTTAGTAAAGTCGATGAGAATTCGCTATTTACACTATTGACCAGATTAGCTATTGGAGAAGGTCGGATTTTTGATATGGGCATAATATTGGCTAGTCGTGATGATAAATATTCGGGACACGTTGAATTAGCGGAGAGGCGTCTCCCTAGTCAGTCCACATCCATACAATCGCCATCTCAGTTTCCGTATGATAGGATTGAGTTGCGAAGCTGGCGAGATAAGCTGGGTGTGCAGTCTTTCGGCAGAATGAAAGGGGATTTCGACAAGGATGCCTATTTTTCTTCAGATAATGCGGAATATCTCATGAGACGAGTGGCTGCCGTGGCTGTTGGGCTTTGTTTGGAAACGCCTTTACAGGAGCTGGATTCTGTCAAGGAGTTTTCGGCCGAGGAGCTGGCGGAAGCTTGGCCGAGGCTTAGATACGGAATTTACATTTAATATTGCCGTTGCTATAATAACCATATGCATATTATTCTTGGTGGGACGAGTGGACTTGGATTAGAAATGGCGAAGCAGCTGCGAGAGCGTGGCGAGCGTGTGCTGGTGTTGGGCAAAACTCATAATCCGCAGAAGCACGGCGAGGGTTTTCCTCTGGATGTTTATTATTCAGATCAAGTGGAGTCAGCGTCGGCACGAATTGAGCAGATTTTAAACGGCGATGATATTGATCAATTTGTGTGGGCGGCTGGATATGGCTGGCGCGGCAATTTTGAAGATCAGCCGAGTGTTCGCAGTATGGCGGAAGTTAATTTTTCAGGCGCGTTGCCGCTGGTTCAATGGGCTTGGCGTAAGATGTCAACGCAAAATCGTAAGTCTGTACTGACGATTATCGGATCGACAAGTAGCGTTAAAGCGCGCTCAGATGAAGCTGTGTATGTTGCGACGAAGCACGCTCAAGCGGGTTTGGCGCGAAGTTTGGGAATGCAGGCAGATGAGCAAAAACTTCCAGTTAGAGTTGCGCTATTTTTGCCGGGTGCCATGAAAACTCCGTTCTGGAATGGGCGCGATCTTCCGGCTGACTATATGTTTTTCAACGATCCTGCGAAAATTGCCACACATATTATCAACGCGATTGATTGTCAGCAGCAGCCGTTTTTGGAATGGGCGTTGCCAAAAGGTACGTTGGTTTAGACTTTCTAAGGTGCTATAATTCAAGCATGACAAATGGTTCGAATAATGATTATTTTGGGGTAAAAGTTGTAGTTATTGGCGGCGGAACAGGAAGTTTCACGCTGCTTTCTGGATTGAAAAAATATACACACAGTATTACGGCGTTGGTTAATATGGTCGACGATGGCGGCTCAACGGGCGTGTTGCGCGATGAATTGGGCGTGTTACCAGCGGGCGACGTCAGGCAATGCTTGGTGGCGCTGAGTACTTCGCCGAAAGTTCGCGATTTGTTCAATTATAGATTCGGCGAGGGCAGTATGAAGGGCCACGCGTTTGGCAATTTATTCATGGCGGCACTGGAAAAGATGACGGGAAGTTTTGCCGATGCAGTGGAATTGGCTAGTGAAGTTTTGGGCGTCAATGGTCGAGTTTATCCGATTACTCTGGATGACACAACGATGTCGATTAAGCTGAAAGACGGCACGGTTGTTGATGGTCAACACGCGGCTGAGTCGCTAAAGATTCCGCGCGGCGAGCGGCCGTGGCTAGAGCTTAAACCGCCAGCTACGATTAACCCACGAGCCCGTCAAGCGATTTTGGATGCCGATTTGGTGGTAATTGCGCCGGGGCTTTTATATGGCAGTTTGGCGCCAGCGTTGTTGGTTCGAGGCGTTACTCGTGCGCTTGCTGAAACGAAGGCGAAGAAAGTCTATGTTTGCAATTTGGTCACCAAGCCAACGCAGACTGATGGATTTACTGTGGCGGATTTTGCGGATGAAATTGAGCGATTTTCAGGGGTGAATATGGATTATGTGCTTTACAATAACCATCGCCCACCAGAGGAATTGATAAAGAAATACGCCCACGACGGCGAATATTTGGTCGAGTGGGATAAGGAATTGTTGAAGAAGAAGCATTATCACGCGTCGGGCAAGCGTTTGATTGCTGATGACGTGTGGGTCAACACGAACTCCAGCAGCGATCCGTTGGCGGCTCAGCGCAGCTTGATTCGTCACGATGCCGACAGGGTAGCGCGCGAATTGATGCGGATTTATTTTGCGTAGATTCCAGGGCTTGATAATTTCCCAATACTATGGTATAATGCAAAGGTTGTGTCAAGTGAAAATTGTATTTTGAACGAAAAAGAGATTATACCTGCAGAAGAGGTTTTTCATGAATCATGCCGTAAGGTTTTAGACGGCTATATTAGCTGTACTGAAGGTGAGCGCGAAGATTTTAAGGATCATGCCCACCGAGTGTATAAAATCGTAAAAGCATATACGAGTGATGACTTACCGCCAGAGGCAGCTTCGTTGTCATTGATTCACGACGTTGCTGATAGAATGTTTAATAAAAAGAGCACAAAATATAACGATACGTGGGCTAGGAACGCCGCAGATGCACTTTATGGGTTTATGGATGATGAGAATATTAGCCATGATCAGTTGAAATACTCCGCATGCTTACTGGCTGATATGGCTAAAATTGAGCAAAGCGCGGCGCATCATCGTAAGTTAATGGCTGAAATCGCCGAAGAAAAGTCTAATGATAATTATCGAGAGACATACCTTCTGGTCGCTGAGAGGTACGCGGGCGAAGTCTCTCCAGATCAATGGAAGGTTGCTCAGCCATTATTAGACCTCAACCATATGAGATTGAAGATGGATAAGGTTAATATCGAGGCGTTTATAATAAAAGGCGCCGAGATAATGGATAATTTGCAGCATCCGTCGTCAGAGAGGGAGTCTGCAGTTTTACAGGATGTGTTGGAAGCTGAGTCATTCTATGCTCCAATTCTTGAGGCGATGGGATATGAGGCTTTTGCTGCAGAACTACGTAGTGTGGCTAAAGTAAGACGACTAATTGGTCAAGGTAAGGAAGACCTTGTTAAAAGTGCTAAAGAGACACAAGACAGGGTTCTACAGGTCGGCATGGACGAAATTGCAGACAAGATATTTGGTGTGAATGACGGTACTATCAATTATGCTATTCGTAAAGATGAGGATTCTGGCGAATATTCTACTCACATGGGGGAATTTGCAGCTGATACCGAATATGGCAATATGGTTGCTGGAAACTGGCGTATTAAAACTGTAGGATCGCTTGCGGATAAACTTAAGGGCGGTGACGGAATTATGGATGTTGTCGGTATGATGGTGATATCTAGAGATCGTGAAACGACAACTCGTGATTTTGCGCATTTTATTGCTGGTAGATTGAAGAAGTTTAGACCAGTATGTGCTCGGGGTAAAAACAGACCTATATATATCCAGGGAACTAAAGAATATGTTGATGTCGTGGAACAGAATCTTCGTGAACTGGGCGTTGGTTCGGATGAGTATTTGGTAAAAATTGATACCGATGAAAAGTGCGAACAGCGAGGATATTCTATCTATGAAATATCTAAAGTAACATTTGCTGTGGATATTGATGATGTTGAGGTCCCAGTTGAAATACAGTTTATTACAAAAGACGAGCGACGTCGCGCGCGTACGGGTGAAGTATCTCATATTGCTTATAAATATCTACAGTCTAAGGGTTTTGGCAAGGATAACTTAGAAGAGGAAACAGCCAGTCAGCGTGATAATAGAATGATGATAGTCAATCTTGCGGAAGAGGTCTTAGGCGCGCTATACAAGCGACGCTATGATATGAAAGATAGCAAAAACACCGGCAAGCTTGGACTTAATCCGAAGTCTTCTAATGAAGATGAGTTTATTGAGAGGCTGATTGATCTACGGGCTGACAATTAATAACTTGCGCGTGATATAATCATATTAATGACAACTTACTATACTGATGGCTCTGCTTCGCCAAATCCCGGTCCGGGTGGGTTTGCGGTTATTCGTGATCTTCAGCCTTATATTTTGGGGTCAGAAGATGGCGACACTACTAATATTCGCATGGAGGGTAAAGCTTTAATTGCGGCATTGAAAGATGCTAATGGCGCGCCGTGCGTGATTTATTCTGATAGTGAATTTTGGATTAACGTGGTCACCAAGTGGGCGCCGGGCTGGGAAAAGTGTGGTTGGACGAAGAAGGGTGGCGAGATTAAAAATCTGGATATTGTGCGTGAACTGTACGAATTATATTCAAACTCTCAGGCGGATCTCCGTTGGGTGCGCGGTCATGAGGGCGACGAAGGAAACGAATTGGCTGATGAATGGGCTAATCGGGCGCGTGAAGGCGAAAGATTGACAAAATAACAAACAGCTAGCGACATCTGATAAAAATTGCTATACTATAAAAATGGAAGAAGTGAGGGAAACGACTGATATTTTTTTGTGGGCAAATCAAAATGACGCAAAAAAGAATGATTTACAGATAGAACTGTTCTTATTTAGCAAAAATTATACGCCATATTTTATGCCGATAAAAGGCGATGTTGAGCAGCAGCTCAGACCGTTGTTCTTGTTTGATTATATCAATCAGGTCAATTTGGGCGCGGGCACTGGACTGAGCGTCCGCGATTATGAATTGAGTGAATCAGAAGATAATGTTCTGTTGAGGACTGATTTGGAAAAGGTTGGGCGAGCTGAAACGCTGATTCATTTGATTGAGCATGAACGTCATGATATTGTGGAGTTTTCGGAAACTGAGCACGAGTTTAAGCGAATGAAGGGAATTGTGGCGCGATTTACCGATCCGAATAACCCTGACGCAACATTCTATACGGTTAAGCTAATCCAGCAAGGTCAGACGCTGAAGAGTGCGTTGGCTTGGGAGTTTTCTGATGGTAAATTTGGTTCGTTTAGTGCGGAAGTTGGTTTTAAGGTTCCAGATGATAATCAAGTTTTGATTGTTGGTAAAGATATTTTTGCGTTTAATCCTGGAAAATTTGAGCGAATGTTTGGCTATGAATATAAAAAGCAGGTGATTGCTGATAAAAAAGTAGCGGAAATTGAGAAGGAATATAAGCTAAGTTTTCCAGAGGGAATGGATCTTAACGCGTTGGTTAAGGAGCGCAAAAAGACGATTAATAAATTGCAGAAATTGGAAATCGGCGCGGTTAAACAGGAAGATGTTCTGGACTATGCTGATGAGATGCAATTGGAATTGATGAGCGATGATAACGGCGCGATTATTATCATGGACGGCAATGATTTGGACATGTTCGTAAATCTCATCAATGAGGATTATATCGAGAGTAAAATCACGGGCAAGCGTTACGAAATTAAGTCGAAGAAGCTGCTCGGCGAGCCAGAAGGCGAACCGCCACGAGGCTAAAATGGATCAAGAATTAGCGCTGGCTATTCTACTGAGCGGTCGGTCGGCGTTGCTGACTGGTGCGGCTGGAACGGGTAAAACTCACCTGTTGAATACTTTTATTGCGCAGGCGAGAAAACGCGGTAAAAAGGTGTCGGTAACAGCGACAACTGGTCTGGCGGCGACGCATCTTGGTGGCAATACGATTCACAGCTGGAGTGGTATTAGCGTGAGTGATCATTTGCCGAACAATTTTTTTGAACGATTGTCAAAAACGCGGCGTGATGTGATTTCTAAAACTGACGTGTTGATTATTGACGAGATTTCAATGCTTCACGATTTTCGGCTGGATATGATTGATAAAGTTTTACGAACCGTCAGGGAAAATGATCAGCCGTTTGGTGGTATTCAGCTGGTAATGAGTGGCGATTTTTTCCAATTGCCGCCAGTGAATCGTTCGAACGAGCAGGGCGGCGGTTTTGTGGTTTATTCTGATGCTTGGCAAGAGCTTCAGCCGGCGGTTTTATATTTAGAGCGACAATATCGTCAGAATGATGAGCAGCTTTTGGAGATTCTGACCGCTCTAAGAACTGGCGATGTTAGGCGACGTCACGTCGAGGCGCTGTTGGCGCGTACGGAAATTGAGCCGCCAGATGGTGATATCACAGAACTGCACACCGTAAA
>CAURDR010000011.1:0-5043 GCA_963523995.1 uncultured Candidatus Saccharibacteria bacterium
CGGCAAATCTCGTCCAACGACATCCTTCACGTATAAAACTCCGACCAATTCCCCGTCAGATTGAACTGGAATTCGCGAATGCCCAGCGTGCTTGATCTGAGCTAGTAAAGTCGCGTCCAGCTCGTCATCCAAATCCACGACAAAAACCTCGCTCATCGGCGTAACCAAATCGCCAGCCGTCTTTTTACTAAACTGCAGCGCTCCCGCCGCGATTCGACTTTCGTCATAATCAACCGGACTATCCGACCTAACGGCGTGCTCGTGAATAATCTCCTCCAGCTCCTGATGAGAGTATAATTGCGGCGTTTCCTTACCCAGCCAGCGATTCAACAATTTCGACATCGGCTTAGCAAGCGGCCAAAATAGCACGTAAATCACATCAAGTAGCCAAAAGAAATATCGCACAAATCGATATCCACGCTGCGAAAAAATCGCCTGTGGCAAAATCTCGCCAAACATCGTAATGAGAAGCGTCGCAATCAAACCGCCAACTACGCCATTTGTCATATTGCCAAGCAAAATCGACATCGCGGTATTCACGCCGACGTTACCAAGCAAAATACAGAAAATCAGATAATAACCGTCTTTCCGATATCGATATACCCGCGCCGCAATTCTGTCGCCCTGCCTGGCTTTTCGCTTCAAGTCATCAGGTCGCGCCATCATTAAACCAATATTCAGACCGGAAAATAGCCCAGAAAGCGCCAATAAAACAGCCGCCGCCAGCCATAATAAAACATCAGACATAATCACAACCTCTACTCTGAATCGCAGCTAAAAATAGCCTGCCAGAAAATAACTCCAATAAAAAATCCATATCTATAATTATAGCAAATTCTACCAGCCGCCGCCTCCGCCGCCGCCTCCGCCGCCGCCAGCAAATCCACCGCCAGACGAACCGCCAGAAGTTGAAGAATAATCACTAGCATAGCCAGCCGCCGTCGACAGACCACTCAATCCAGACGAAAACGCCACAGCATTGAATACACCTTGCCCAACGTACCAATCTGGCGCCTCGCCAACTTGCTCGTAATATTTGCCCATTTGCTTGCTCCAATTTTTCTCTTGTCCAAACAACACAGCATAAGGCAAAACTCTTTCATATAATTTAACGAGCTGCTTTTCGTCGTTCACATCAACAACTACTTTTTCCGCACCCTCAGGACTTTGTAGAATATTCAATCGCTCAGCCTCAGCCACGCCGATATACATCTTCAATCCCTCCAAATATCGCCTCAAACTTAAACCATCATCAGTTAACGACCAACCTCTGGACGCGAAAGCAAGTATAATTGACATAACAAGGAACATCGGCGACAAAAACAAAACAGCCAACACAAGAACTCGCTTAAACCACCCTCTCATTATTCGCTTCACCTCTGGATTTTGCTCACATAAACCATATTTCTCTCTGGCTAGCGTCTCCAGATTTTTATCATCGTCACGCGTTCGTGTCATGTATTTTATATTATTTTGAAGATTTTTCAGATTTAGGCGTTGACCTGGCTCTGGAACAGATGAACTATCGAACATATCTTGAATAACTTCAATTTCCTCGGCTTTAAGTTCCTGCAAATCTTTAATAATTTCAATCTCGTATTGCGCACCGCTAAACAGCGAAGATTTTTTCACTTCATAAATTTTAATATAATGCCGAACTGCCAGATCTAATAATTGCGCGACCTTTGGCAAGCCTTTAACCTTGAATGGATCGTATTTTTTCAAAATATATGTCGACATCAAAACACTAATATCCTCTGGCGGCAAATACTCCGGTGGAATCGGTTTTAATTCCTTATCTCTGCCAACCAACCGCCTATATCGAATTATTAGAAAAATCACCAAAGGTGTCGCGATTGTATAAGCCAAAATCTGCATCAAATGCCAAATTCCAATCAACTTTTCCATTAGCGTTTCTTGATATCCAGAAAAAGTCCCACTCTTAAATCCAACCGCTACGGTTACGCCTTGTTGACGACTCAACTTATCTATTTTTGCAGTAATCCGACCCTTATCTTCGCTCAAATCGCATTGCGTCGTCGAACCTCGACTGCCGACATAACAAAAAGCTTTCCCTTGCCTTGCCGCAACCAAAGACTCATCAAGTTTCACGGAAATTTGCACATTTTCCATCGGAACACGCCATTCGTCACCAATTACATCCCAATAGAATTCATCACGCCCCGTGTCGCCGTAATTCTTAGTTACGTCACGCTGTGTAAACTTAATAACATAAGTTTTTTCGCCTTTCACGTAAGTGTTTTTATTGCCAATCCTTAGCTCATCATCATTCCAAGAATATTCGAGCGACGTACCATTTTCATCAGTCACAGATTGCAATGAAAAATTTGTCGAATGATTATCGTACTTCTTAACAAAAACTGGCGCGATTCCCCGATTTTGGTTCGGCGGAAAATTAGCAGTAATTCGCCAAGTGGTTTCCAATTTTGATCGATTGTCAGAGTCGCGACTCAGCGAATATTCCGCATCAAATTTTGTGATAGTAAAATTATCCGTCGAGCGTGCCGCAAACGCCATTTTATCAGACCCGGCCAGCAATAGCCCAACAGTTAGTAACCCCAAAAGAAAACGTTTCATGCTTTAATTATAACAAAATTACAAGTTGACTTGCGGATAAATCGCCCGAGTCGTTTCGTCAATTTCACTCTTAAGCTGCGGGAACGGCACACCTTCACGCGCCGTAACGCCCTCGAAAATCCAGAATACCCTTTCAGAATAGCCCCAACCACAAGCTGGCGGCATTCCATATTCCAACATCTCGACGTAATCAATATCAAGCATCATCGCCTCCTCATCACCAGCGTCACGCATTTGCTGCTGCTCAAGGAAACGATTTAGCTGGTCAATCGGATCATTCAGCTCAGAGAATCCATTACCCAATTCCGAACCAGCGATCACCGGCTGAAAACGCTCCACCGTCTCTGGATTTTCCGGATTAGTCTTTGACAACGGACTAATAAACTTCGGCGTGTTCACCAACCAAACCGGACCAGCAACATCTTTACGAATATTCTTCCATAATTTATCAATGCTGCGTGGGATAGAGTCAGTTTTTTCAACTTCCAAATTATACTCTTTCAGCTTAGCGGCAACTTCTTCAATTGTCGTGTTATAAACATCGATTCCGTAATGCTTGCGAATAACTTCAGCGTAATCCCAAACTTCCCACTCGCCGCTCATATCGACGTTGAATTTGCCCAATTGGAATTGCAGAGTGCCAAAAGTCTTCTGAAGCACATCTTTATACATCGACTCCATGAAACGCACTCCCTGCTTCCAGTCCCAGTAAGCCGCATACCATTCCATAGCAATATGCTCCGGCAAATGCTCATCCGAGTAATTTTCATTGCGAAAACGCGGACCGAGATCATAGACTTTCTCAAATCCAGCACCAATCAGTCGCTTCAACGGCAATTCATGACTAATTCGCAAATAAAACTGCTGATCGCCCAGCGCATCCATATGCGTCACAAATGGGTTCGCGTCCGCACCGCCAGTTGTGTGCTCCAAAACAGGAACATTAATCTCAATAAATCCATGACTATTCAAATAATCTCGCGTTGCCTGCCAAAACTTACTTCGACGAATAAATCGCTCGCGAACTTCGGGATTGACGTTCATATCAACATAACGTCGGCGCAAGCGCTCTTCCTTATTCTCTAATTTTTCTGGCATTGGCCTCAACGATTTAGTCAACAATCTAAGTTCGCGTACACCAACGGATTTTTCGCCCGTTTGTGTTGTGGTCATCACGCCCTTCGCCTCGATAAAATCGCCCGTGTCCAGCAATTTAAGTTGCTTCATACCAAGCACGCCGCGCGCAGCATCTAATTCCGCCACGTCATCACGCTGCAGATAAAGCTGAACGTCGCCAGACTGATCACGTAATTTAATAAACGCCAATTTGCCAAAACTGCGGATAGACGCCACACGACCCGCGACAACAACTTCCTTACCAGCTAGCTCATCATACTTAGACAAAACCTCGGCACAAGTATGGGTTCGTTCTGATTTTGCTGGATATGGTTCAACGCCTAATTGACGTAATGTTTCCAGTTTTCGTAGTCGTTCATTGCGATAATCTTGAAGTGTAGCCATAACAGAGATAATTATAGCACATTATACGCGACAGATCTCGCCAGACTTAAGATATCGACTTAATAATGTAGGTAATTTCGGCTTTTGGCGTCTTAATCGTTACTTCATCACCGATTTTCTTACCAATCAATTCTTTACCAATTGGCGACTGATCTGAGATTCGTCCAGCCAATGGATCAGCTTCAACTGGTCCAACCACTGTGTAAGATACGGTTCTTTCTGGACATTGCAATTCAACTGTACTGCCCAAACCGACACTTGAGCTGCCGTTGGATTTAATAATTTCGGCGTTCTGCAGAATATCCTCAATTTCCAAAATTCGCGTTTCCACCAAACCTTGCTCTTCGCGCGCAGCGTCATATTCCGCGTTTTCGCTCAAGTCGCCAAAATCTCGCGCTGCCGCAATTTTTTCAGCAATTTCGCCACGTCGGCCTTTCAACTCTGCCAATTCTTTTTCTAAATCAGCCTTTCCAGCTTCTGTAATTTGATAAGTTTTTTTCATAAAAATCTCCTCCTCTACTGTATGTAGTGGTATTAGTCTTACGATCTACACTAAATATAGTGTTTTTAGTTAGTCTTGATTAAGTCTATCTGAGTATATCAATCGCTATTTATTATGTCAATATAATCAGCCCTACCGACTAAGGCAAAAATCCATCAACTGCTGATAATCCATTTTTCGCGTTTCGCCAGTTGCTCGTTCCGTCAATTCAAACAAGCCATCACCATCAATCGCTCGATCACCGATCGTTATCCGCCACGGCAAACCCATGAGTTCAGCATCAGCAAATTTCACGCCAGGACGCTCGTCGCGATCATCAAGTAGCGCATCGACACCACTGTTAGCCAACTCGTCATAAAACTTGCCCGCCAATTCCTGCCCTTTTTCACCAATTGCCACAATATGAACCTTAAACGGCGCAA
>CAURDR010000012.1:0-2808 GCA_963523995.1 uncultured Candidatus Saccharibacteria bacterium
TTTTCAAAAATACCTTGACAATTTAAGGTACCTTGTATAACATAGTACTATGTATAATAAATCAACAAGGAGTTTAATGTGAAAAGAATTGACATTATTAAACGCGCCGGTCGAAATTTGGGGCGATCAAAAGGTCGTACGATCTTAACCGCGCTGGCGATTTCAGTCGGAGCATTTACGATTGGATTGGCGCTGATGGCTGGAGAAGGTGGCCGTCTGTATACAAACAGTCTGGTCGACGCGGCTGGTGATAAAAAATCCGTTTCGGTCTATAAAAAAGTGACCTCGTCAGGATCTGATAGTAATCTTCCGGAATATAGCGACTCGGAAGATACGGAAAATAGTCAATCTAAGGCGATAGAGAAATATTCGATGACTGATAACGACGTGAAAAAAATACAGAAAATCCCGCACGTGGAAAAAGTGACGCCAGCTTATTCCATGTCAGGAGTTTTATATGTCAAAAGTTCGGCAAGCGACAAGAAATTCGTGCCTAGCGTAACTGTGAAGTTTGATAAAACCCGAATGGAACTTGCGGCTGGTAGTTTGGATGATTTTATGCCAAAAAAGGGTGAAGTTGTTATTTCAGAATCTTACGTGAAAAAAATGGGATTCAGTGATGCAAAATCAGCAATTGGGCAAACGATTACACTAGGATTGCAAAAAGGAACTTCATCAAGCAAGGGTGCTGACAAGGAAATATCTCTGAAAGTCGCAGCAGTCGATAAACCTTCGGATACGATTCTGTTTTACCAGCCGACTGTGCGCGTTTCTGTGGACGACGCTAAGGATATTTACGACTTTAGTCACCCTAAAGATTTGCCTAATGAATATTCTTACGTAATTGCGTCAGTTGATGATGAGAAAAATGTTGAGGCAGTGAAGAATGAGCTTGGCAAGGATTATGAGTCGTATTCGATTCAGGACACGCAAAAAGTTATTTTAACTTTTGTGAATGTGGCTCAAATGGCGCTGATTGGGTTTGGCGGCTTGGCGCTTTTGGCGAGTGTTTTTGGGATTATTAACACAATGTACATTTCGGTTTTGGAGCGAACTAGTCAGATTGGGCTGATGAAAGCTTTGGGTATGCGAGGTCGCGATATCGGTAAAATGTTCAGGTATGAAGCGGCGTGGGTTGGACTTCTTGGTGGTTTGATCGGTGTTGGTTTGGCGAGCTTGATGTCACTACTTAATCCTATGATTGCTAGTTTACTGAAGTTGGAGCAAGGTACGAATCTATTAGTCGTTAATCCTCTGCAAATGGGACTTTTGATAATCGGGCTGATGATTATGGCGGTGCTTTCTGGCTGGCTGCCGAGCCGTAAGGCAACAAAATTAGATCCAATTGAAGCGTTAAGGACGGAATAGGAGAATTGTTATGATTGAGCTTAAAAATGTGACGAAAATTTACGGCAAAAAGAAGAACCAATTTGTGGCGCTAAATGATGTGAGTTTGCGAATTCCAACGGGCGTGAGTGTGGCGATTTTGGGAAAATCTGGTTCAGGAAAATCGACGCTGATGCACGCAATTTCTGGCTTGGATCGACCGCAGCAAGGTCAAGTGATTATTGACGGTCAGGACATTTTGAAATTGAAACAAAAGCAAGTTGACGAGTTCCGCGCGAGAAAAATAGGTTTTATTTTCCAGAGTTTCTTTGTTCAGGGCAATGAAAGCGTGGCGGATAATGTGAGTTTGCCACTGGAAATTGTGAAAATGCCAAGGGGCTTGAGGGAGAGTAAGATCAATGAGGCACTGAAGGCGGTTGATCTGTATGAGAAACGTAAGAATCGTGCGAAGGATTTGTCGGGTGGCCAGAAGCAGCGTTTGGCGATTGCGCGGGCAATTGTCGGTAGTCCTCAGATTATTTTTGCGGACGAACCTGCAGGAAATTTGGATAGCGAAACTGGCGCGAAGGTGGAAGAATTGCTGTTCAATTACAACAAGCAAGAAGGCGCAACACTGATTATCGTGACGCACGACGTTGACTTGGCCAAAAAATGCGATTATCAAATCCTGATCAAAGACGGCAAAATTAAGGGCTCTAATATACCGAAAGAAGGTGAAAGTGGACGTTGATAGCTATGCGGAAAGCTTGGCGGTCCAATTGCGAAAAGGATTTTTGGTTTACTGCGTTTTACTGGTTTGTTCTAATAAAGCGCAGTACGCCGGCGATATCGTTAAGCAATTGAACGATTCGGACTTAACAGTGGTCGAAGGTACGATTTATCCGCTGCTGAATAGGCTGCAGAAAGACGGATATTTGCAACACGAATGGCAGGAAAGCGAGCAAGGTCCGCCGCGAAAATATTATTCATTGACAAATCACGGCGATCAATTGATTCACGAACTTAAAGATCGCATAAATATGTTAAATAATTCGCTTGATAACTTAGAGAAAGGAATAAAATAATGAAGGAAATAACCAGGATTCATCTGGCAAAAACGGCGTTTAGCGTGGAAATTGACGCTAAGAAATCGCTAGAAAAATATCTTAATTCGATTCAGAAAAATATGCACGCCGACGCGGAAGCGATGAAGGAAATTGAGGCGCGAATGGTTGAAATTCTAGCCGAGCGTGGCGTGATGAAAGAGGGCGTTATTAGCGACGATGACGTTTTGGCGATTAAAAATCAAATGGGCGAACCGCGCGATTTTTCGGATGATAGTGAGGACTCAACTGATGAATTGACAGATGATAATGAGAAGCCAGAAAAGCAATTGATGCGCGACACGGACGGGGCTGTCATTGGCGGCGTGTGTGCGGGAATAGCGGCGTACTTTAATATCAATCCGTTGTGGGTGCGACT